>CAZBSL010000092.1:0-9907 GCA_964494265.1 uncultured Bacteroidales bacterium | reverse complement strand
TTCATATGATTCTTTTTTCATGCCGTAAAGCGTGATTTCGATCTTCTCAAGAGGCGGTATCCGGGAAAAAAGTTCCGCCAGATGCGGAGTAATTAGTCTTGCATTGGTAAAAAGCATTACCTTAAGGCCAAGCTTTCTAGCAAAAATATACAGCTCCTCGAAGTCATCTCTCAGAAGCGGCTCTCCGCCGGTAAAACGAACTGTCAGACATCCAAGAGATGCGGCTTCAATAAGTATGCCTCTTATTTCCTTTGTGGTAAGTTCATTTTTTCTGGCCGCTTTGTCATTCTCAGACAAGTTTATACAGCAGTGGATACAGTTGTTATTGCATCGCTCAGTAAGTTCCATATCAAGCCTGCCAAGGAGTGGCCTGGAGTTCTTCCAGAGTGACGTTTTATTAAAGCTTGTTTTTACAACATAGTTTTTGCTTTTCATAATGTATTGGGATAATCACTTTGTAAATTCGTTCTTAAGCAGTTCTACAACCTTATCACTCTTATCACTCTTCAGAATATAGCAGGGAACTTCCGCAGCTATACCTTCAAGTATATCAAGCGTTTTGTTCCACCAGTCTCTGGTTACAAAAGGCTTTATCAGTGTTTCCAGAAGACGTCTGCTTATTTCCCTTTTATCATTCAGTGGAGTTATTTCATTTGTTTCTGCTTTTTCAAGGAACAGGACTGCTCTTAAAGGAGCTGAATGTGACGATACATCAGGGATATCTCCATGACTCCAGGTTCCGTATATCCTGTATCCTTCAGGTTTCTTTCGAACAATTATCCGGTCATCGCATAATATTTCAGCTTTTCCTTTGAGCTTCGTGCACATGGTGGATTTACCTGCTTCAGAATGTCCTGCAAAAAGCAGACCCCGCCCTTCAAAATCGACTCCGCAGGAATGCAGATAGCAGCCCTGTCTGTCAGCCAGTAAATAGGCCAACAGTATCTGGTCAGATGGAAACATTGTTAAAGAACCTACATCCCCTTTCAGGTAATATTCTTCTCTGGTTTTATCATTATATATCTTTGCTCTGGTGTGGTCTGAATTAAAAGTAGCTACCCGATGGAGACTCTTATCACTTTTAGTAGGAGAAATTCCTGTATATATCCAGGAATTATTGTTTTTATATATTGCCCATGGCGTTTTCCGGTAAACTTCTTTGCCTAAGTCTTTACCGTCTAGGTCAGGTAGAGAAAAATGATGCCTGATGGTAATTGTATCTTTACTTGGGCCGTCTGTCTGAAAGTATTTAAACTTTGGATGAAACGTATTATCTGTTATCGGTAAGTCCGAGTCCACCTGTATGGTAATATCTGCTATATTGTAATAACGTCTGTGGTTCATTTTCCAGCTTTCCTTGTACTTTTTGTTTTCTTTTGCCACTTCACAGAGATAATCAATTTTTGCTGAAAACCTGCCGTGCTCAAGGTATCCGTAAACAGGACACCATCGACAATCACTTCTAGAATCGCAGGAGCCGCAATTCTCCAAATATTCCTTACCGCCTCTGGCATAATCTTTCAATGAAGGAATAAATTTATCCCAGCAGTCCTGAACTGTACCCTTTCTTAAATCATAGCGCAATTCAGGGTCCTTTATAAATCCACAGAAGCTCATACCGCCGTAAGGGTCAACATGAAAGTCACGCCTATTCTCAATGCATGATGCAAAGAGATGGTCGTCCGTTTTTTTAGGCAGATAATTATCCGTCTCCACCTTTCTTTTTCCTTCGTATGAAATATCGGGCTTATCAAGTTCGACTGCCACTGCCGGAGAAAGTCTCTGCTCTTTAATCTGTCTGTTTATTTCCGGACTGCTGCAGGACGAGAGATAAAGCCACGGGGCGCCAACCCTGTGATGCTTACTTAAGGACTGTGCCAGCTTAGTCATTTCATCAAATTCATGATAGTTATCTTTCATCGGAATAAGCTGTACGATAAATCCCGCCCCGGCTTCTTTCAAATAAGCAAAACCTCTCATGGCTGCTTCATAGGAGCCGGGATTACGGGTTATATAGTCATGCACCTTTGGGGTCGCCCCGTAAAGCGCGACCATTTTGGTTCCCTTGTGCTTCATAAGCTGGGCAATTTTCGGAGTAATCAGAGTTCCGTTGGTATTAATCGTATAACTCCGTGATCCCGTAGTAATATAATCAAATATCTCCTCAAAGTCCGGCCTTAGCATAGGTTCACCACCCGATATGGAAAAACTGCGACAGCCTAATTTACGCGCGTCATCAACGACATGCTTTAATTCTTCAAGGGCTAGTTCTTTCTTCCGCTCTCCCGCATTAGGTGAAATCCTAAGCCAGCAGTGACGGCAGTTATTGTTACACCGGTAGGTTAGATCAAGTTTGCCCTCAAGCGGAATGCGTGGAAGGTTGTTTAGTTTTTTTGATTTTATATATTCTTGTTTTTGGTACATAATAAACATCTTTTTTGTGGTGGAGATAATTAGTTACACCAGGCTCAAAGTTACTTTATCGACACACTCGCGGGCAACATCCGAAGCTATGGCACGAAAAATGACAAGTATACCCCTAGCATTAGTTGCCTAGTCAGGGTCACCTCACTCACGACGTGCTGAAGCTGTTACAACGGTCACAGACATAGTCGAGCCACTGGCAGGAACTGTTGTCGTCGTCGGCACCAGTCCCGGCGGTCGAGAGTTTGCATACGCCAAGGACGTTTTCCTCTAATCTTCGTTCATGTACAATTAACAACGGTTTTTTCCACTTTTCCATTTGTTTTCCTTTTATTAATATTTTGGCATGGTGCTTATGGCATGGCGGGGTCACCCAAATGAAAGAATCAAACCAAAAAACATAAAAACGTAGGTTTGGACTGGCGCGGGCATAGGTCAAAAGGGAGCGGGGGGCGTCTACCGGTAGTCTAGAACAGCGTGCTCCGCCGCCCCTCGTTGGCGTGACCCGATGGCCCCACGGACCATCAATTGCCTAGCCACCCGTCTCAGGACGGGGCGGAGACATCGCAGTTCCCGCAGGCGCCGAATTGGCACCCGTTCTGCACCCCGGACGATGTTGTCGATTCACCCGTCGTTTTGCAGACACCCAATATATTTTCCTGAGTATCACGCGAAACACATGTAAGAATAGGCTTTTTCCAAGATGTTTTCTTTACCATAAATCGATTTTATCCATAATAACCAGCGTTGAACATATACTGAAACAGCCTCAGGCATGGGTAAACCTCCTTTATGTTTGTTATCCCTTAACTGCTTTGCGTTATAAACATTGCTGCAATCACTGTTTTGCATTCTTCTAACGGGGGTAATTTTACCGTCATCTGAACCACTGTGAACTGTCAGCCTCAGCACTATATTCTTCGCGAATTTTCGAACAGATTTTTTCGATACTGACAATCCTTCTTTGGTGAAGTAGAAACCGAGGAAATCGAACCCTTTTTCTACTTTGCCTATAAAGGTTTTGTCTTCAGCCTTAGAAAGTCTAAGCTGTTCAAGAATTCTGTTCACTTTTTTTATTTCAATTTAGAAAACCACGTCTTTCTATATCGGTGGGGCAAACCTAGAGCTCGTTAAAAAAATAAAAATAAACATGAAAATGTAGGTTTGACCCCCATATTTTTGACCCCCATATTTTTTGCCCCATATTTTTTGCCCCCATATTTTCCTATTGGGCGTATGGTGACCAGACGCAAAGGGCTGTTGATAAGCATTCAGGAATTCCCAGGGGCACTGCACATCGAGCACCCACTATTATCCTCGAAGCAAGGATAGTAGGTGCCCACGGCGGCCGCGCCGGTTGAGGCGTCCTTGCACGCCATAAGCACATTTTCCGGAGTATTGCGCCTAAGCACGGTCAAACAAGGCTTTTTCCAAGATGTTTTCTTTATCATAAATTGATTTTACCCATAATAACCAGCGTTGAACATATACCGAAACAGCCTCAGGTATGGGTAAACCTCCTTTATGTTTGTTATCCCTTAACTGCTTTGCGTTATAAACACTGCTGCAATCACTGTTTTGCATTCTTCTAACGGGGGTAATTTTACCGTCATCTGAACCACTGTGAACTGTCAGCCTCAGCACTATATTCTTCGCGAATTTTCGAACAGATTTTTTCGATACTGTCAATCCTTCTTTGGTGAAGTAGAAACCGAGGAAATCGAACCCTTTTTCGATTCTGCCTATAAAAGTTTTGTCTTCAGCCTTAGAAAGACCGAGTTCATCAAAGATTCTGTTCACTTTCTTGATAAACCTTCTGAAGCTCCATCTGTTTTTTGCCATGATGATTATATTATCCATGTATCGTTATTGGGATTATATTCTTTCCGTCTGTGACAGACCTTCTCAAAAGCTTTCTGTACAATTTTTTCGGTAATAATATCCCGTTTTGCGATTCGCGCTCCCACAATGCAGTTTATATCCTCCGTGGGCCAGAATCTCTTCAGCCATACCGATCAGTTTTTCTTCAAAACCGGCTCCCCGGTAACGCATTCTCACCTGCACGTCCTCCAGCCACCACCCAGCAAAGGGACACTCCGATGGACGGAGCACAAATGAAGCCTGTGCGGCCGGCCTGGATTTGCCGTCAAAATTCAGCTCCAGCCGCCATTTATGAATCATTTTCCCCTGCCTGGCATTAGAAGAGATATCAAACTCCCCGGCAGGCATGGATTGGAAGACCCCTGTTTCCCACTTTCCGGCAAAGGGAAGCCGGACCGTTAAAGAGCCTTTGGAAACTTTTGCCGCAAAAAAAGGGCGAACAGCACGGCCGTACCAGGGTCTATGCTGGAGTCGTGCTACTGCCGAAAGGATACTCTGCCGCAGGGCAAAGCCTAATTCGACAAGTTTGAGGCGCAGGGCAACAACACGGTTGGAGTATGGGGCATGGTTCTGCCGGGCAGGATTTATTCGCCGGCCGTGCCGCTCGATGGACGAAACGGTCCCCAGCAGGTTACTGTCGAAGGTTGGCCCATCGTTTCCCTGCGTAGCTCTGTCCGCCCGGGTTAATATACAGGGTCTTCCGTTGTCTACGTCCTTTTTTATGGTGCGGTGGCCGAACAGGTAATTTTCAAGCCGGCAGACAGCGATGTTGCCGATTTTTACTTCGTCTATGGTCTTGGGATCAACCTTTAAAGTGTCGCCAGGGCGTATGAGGGGATACATGCAATACCCCTGGGCGCGAAGGGTCGTTCCGTTCCTGCCTGCCAGTTCCTTGCCCAGCTCCAGCGAGGTGAGAATCAGGCTTTCTGCGCGGGGCCGCGCATGGCTTATCTTTTTCTGGGCCACCCCGCCGGGTTCACCGAGGGAGCATTTCCGCATCTGTGAATTCCAATGCGAACAGGATGAAATGTTACATTCCATGCCGATCTTTCTCTACGCATCGCCTGCGACTACGACCATCTTTCTCTGGGCCAGCTCTCCAACAAGACCCAGCACATCCGGCTCGATTTTTGACTCGGGATCATCAAATTCCTCTGATAATGCTTTTACGACGTCTTTCAGGCTTTTCATTCCATCGAGGTGGTTCCAGATCGCCTGGCCGGTCTCATTCAGGGTAAACAGCTCATCCTCCGTATCCCCTATCCCCGAAACGAGGGGCACAATAATCAGCTCTCCCTCTATCTCTCTTGCCACTATGTCCTCTGAAGGAACATAAGCCGCTTCAATATCGATCTTTCCCTGCATCATTAAGCTCCCCACATATAATTGCGTAAATGTGTTCACAAAGATACACTGTGTACCAAGATAAACCATAAACATCAAGGATATTTGATGCACCACCCCTTTATTTAGTGACAAATTCCACGGGTCATGGTAGATACGCGTAATTTTTAAAAAAGAGGCTTTCCATGTCTGAATATCTGAATCGAAGAAACGTATCGTCTATGCCCCGTCTGCCTTTAGAAGGGAGCATCGACCTCACCTACCGGTGCAACAACAACTGCCGTCACTGCTGGCTTCGTATCCCCGCGGGTGCGGCCGAGCGACAGAGAGAGCTTGCGGCTGAAGAGATAAAGGCCATTGTGGATGAGGCCCGGGCCATGGGCTGCCGCAGATGGTCGATTTCAGGCGGTGAACCGATGCTGCGCTCCGACTTTCCCGAGATCTTCGATTATATCACCCGCAAATCCACCTCCTATTCGCTCAATACCAACGGCACCATGATAACGCCGGAAATTGCAGCGCTGATGAAAAGAAAAGGCTCGAAAATGGTCGCCCTCTACGGCGCCACCGCAAAGGTGCACGACCACATCACCCGCAATCCGGGTTCCTTTGAGGCGGCCATGCAGGGCTTTCGTTACCTCAAGGAGGCTGGAGCAGGCTTCATTGTTCAGCTCATCCCCATGCGGGACAATTATCACGAGTGGGATCGAATGCAGACATTGGCCCAGTCCCTGAGCCCGCACTGGCGCTGCGGCGCAGCCTGGCTGTATCTCTCCGCGGATGGCGATCCGGAACGGAACGGGGAGATCATGCGTCAACGGCTTGCGCCTGAACAGGTCATCGAACTCGACCAGCCGGATCTTTCTTACGAATCGTTGCAGAAAAGCGAAGCGGGGGAAGCGCATACATACCGCCACACAGATGTGGACGACCGCCTGTTTGCCGCATGTATAGACACCAGGCGCGATTTCCACATCGATCCATACGGCATGATGACCTTTTGCGGTTTTATCAAGGACCCAGGGCTGCTCTACAACCTGAGGCAGGGGAGTTTTGAGGAATGCTGGGAGGAGTTCATCCCGTCCCTCGCGGACAAGGTCCATGGCGGCAGAGAATATCTGGATAACTGCGGTTCGTGCGAGCTGAGGAGCGACTGCCGCTGGTGCCCGGTTTATGCCTACTTAGAGCACGGCAGGTTCTCCGCGCCAGTGGAATATCTCTGTGCGGCGGCAAAAGAGAACAGGAAATTCAAAAAAGACTGGGAAAAGAACCACCGGCGTTATTATCAATGCGCCGGGATCACGATCCAGGTAGATTCTGACCTGCCGATAACCGATACGACGTTCCATCCCAAGTTCAAGCGCTTTGAGACAAACAGTCCCGGGGAGGATACGATTACTGTCCGGCATCATTTTGGTCTACCTGATCTGAACGGTAAGGACTTAGGGAAAGAGGTGTACCGAAAGCCGCCGTGGGCAATCTACAGGAAGGGTGAATCCTGGATATACACCGGCATCTCGCCCACTCAGGGCGATGAGAGCATACACCGGGTCGCGGTCTTTAATCATGACCATACCAGGGTTCGAATATATAATGATCAGACAAGGGAGGACAGCTTTGTCAAAGGCGATCTCCATTCACTGACGCTTTTCCCTACTGACCAGATCCTGCTGGCCCGGGTATTAGCTGACCGGGAGGGGTGTTACCTGCATTCCAGCGGTGTGAACATGGATGGCAATGGTTTGCTGTTCGTCGGGCATTCGGAGGCGGGCAAATCGACAATAGCCACCATGCTGCGGGACAGTGTGGAGATCCTCTGTGATGACCGGATAATTGTGCGCAACCGCCCGGAAGGGTTCAGGATATACGGCACATGGAGTCATGGCGATGTCCCCGATGTATCGCCATCTTCAGCGCCCTTGAGGGCTATCATGTTCCTGGAGCAGGCGCCGGAGAACAGGGTCATCCCGCTCAATGGCGGGAAAGAGATCAGCAGACGGCTCCTGGCATGTCTGATAAAGCCTTTTGAGACTGTTGACTGGTGGGATAAATCACTAAAACTTGTGCAAAATATGGCGCGTGAGGTGCCTTGCTATGTTCTTGAGTTTGACAGGAGTGGTCAGGTGGCGGATGTGATAGCTGATGAGCTGATGAGCGGATGAAGGCCCTTACATCCGATCTATTCTTTCCTGCCAATCCGCCACATCCCACGCCTTTTCACCTTGATCCAGAAGCCCAAGGTATCTCGCCTGAACATGAGCGACCTCACAGAGATAGTCAACCGGTGTATCCAGAGTGCCATGTTCCATCCATGATTTGGCCGGGCACTGCTCACAGAGCCCTTTTAGAAAACAGCAGGCGCAGCGGGCAAGATAATCGCCATTCCGGGCTTTTCTTTCCCGCAGCTCCGGGAAAAAAGAGGTCATGGCCTCTTTGAGAGAGCCCTCTTTCAGGTCATACACCGTATCTGGGCGCCGGAGCATCAGGCAGGGCTGGAAACAGCCATAGGCGTCTACGCAACCCCCGCCCAGGCCCGAGCCGCATGAAAAGAGCTTGTCGCCTGGCGGCCTTGTAAATTTGGAGCAGAATTCTTTCATGTCCTTGAAGTATTTTTCCGGTCTTCGGGTGAGTGCTCGCAGCCCCTCTTCCGGTGACAGCCGAAGGTTTTTGATCCGCCGGTTTTTCGCTTCCGAATCCCGCCTACACCTGAGATCAAAGAACATTGCGTAGGATGGGGGCCTATTCATCCATGGGATCGTCTCCGCCCATGCTTCAAACGCCTCCATCTCCTCCCTGTTGGGCGGAAGCAGGGCGGACTTGACCACAAACGGGACCTTCCTTTCAAGCAGCAGGTTCATCCCCTGCCAGGCTGCCTCAAACGACCCGGGCACCCGTGTTACTGCCTCATAGGACTCCATTTTCATACCGTACACCGTGATTTCTATCTTCTCCAACGGGGGGATACGGGCAAAGAGGTCGGCAAGATCGGACGTGATCAGCGTGGCGTTGGTAAAAAGAAGGACCTTGAGACCCAATCGCCGGGCAAAAAGATAAAGATCCTCAAAATCATCCCTCAAAAGCGGTTCCCCGCCTGTAAACCGCACAGTAAGGCAACCAAGCGCAACAGCTTCCCTGAGAATATCCTCTATCTCTCCGGTTGACAGTTCCTTTTCCCTGGCTGCATTGTCATCCGCAGGCCGGTTGATACAACAATGAATACAGTTGTTATTGCACCGCTCGGTAAGCTCCATGTCCAGGCGGCTGATTAGAGGACTCCTCCCCTTCCACAGAGCCGCTTCATGGGCATTATGTTTTACAAAATAGGAGTCTTTTTGCATTTTTTTTCGGTGATAAGAAGTCGTTTTTTTGGAAGAGCTATAGTGGAAATGGCCTTGTGGGTCAATCAAAATCCGACCGCAGGATGTTGTGGAGGCAACTGGCTAACTAAGAAAGATGGCATGGTTTGGAAGGGTGCAGATGCCAAGACAGTGAATCGGGGCTTGATCATGGCGGAAAGGCGGGAAATCGAGAAAAATTGAGTAGAGCGATCCCTTGTGCCCAACTTTTTTTCCACAAAATCAGGCCGTGTAGGTCATAGATATTGGGGTCTGAGCTGGAAACCGACCCCTGATATTCGAACCTACTACATCTTGTGGGTGCGCTTTTCTTAGACTGTTAATCCAAATGCGGGGGTTTCTATTATAGTTGAATTTCGACCCTCCCCAGAAACGCAGAAGCTTTCATCTGGTAGTCCTAACCTGTTGCGTCTCTGAAAAGATGCTTTTTTTTGATTTTTGTCGCTTCTTTGGTCTTCATTTGGTAATGCCAAAATTATATCAGGGGGCTGGAAAGGACCAATACTTATAACCTGTGATGTCATCATTTTTTGGGGGGGATCGGAAACTGAAATATGTCACGGTTGTCCATCAAAAGTAGGGGAACAAAAATCTGAGATAGCTTGACAAAAACAAAGAATATCAGGGGGTCAAAAACCTGTTAATATATTCGATTCGGAAGAGTTTAAAGATCGTGAAATGAGTGCCCGCATCTCCCACCATGGCACCTTTGATTTCATTTGGATATCAAAAAGATCACCACCATCGAAAAGTGGCAATAAGCCTTACGTCAGTCAAACGGGCGTAGCGGCTTTGAAGCCATCCTAGGAATTTCTTCGACCACAATATATGGGGGTCAACCAGTTTCCCGCCCATCCGGTTGCATGAAAGGGGTACGTGCATTAAGTCAGCATCGCAAACTC
>CAZBSL010000091.1:8958-11344 GCA_964494265.1 uncultured Bacteroidales bacterium | reverse complement strand
TACTGAAAACAGGAAGTTCATTATCAAAAACATAATTTGATGATATTTTCATTGATCCAATCATCATATCGCCATCAAAAGCTGCTACTTCGTCTCCTATTTCCAAACCCGAAACATATAAAGTATAAACAGGATCGGCCGGATTACCTCCTTCGAAACTTAGGTGAACAGGAAGAGGTTTTCCTTTAGAAATGCTTTTTGTATTATCAGAAATGCTATAAATTAAAATATCATCGGAATTCATATTTATTAAAAATCCTTCACCTGGATAAACATCACCGATGCCATTTACCCAATTCGGGCCGATTTTCCTTAATATATTACCCGATGAATTTCTGATAAAATCAAGATTATCATTTAATATACCTGAAAAAGCATCCAAAGCATTTAATGTTTCATTTGGCAAATAACTGACAAACTGAAAACCGGGAGTTAATGCTATTGAAGTTTGAGGATCAAGAACAACACCATAAACTATTAAGTTATCTGCTTCGTTCATCCTGAACAGATAACCTTCGGTGCCTATCCAATCGCCAATACCGTTCACCCAATTCGGGCCGATTTTTCTAAACATATTACCTTCCGAATTCCTAATAAAGTCAAGTTTATCATTCAAATTATTTTGCATTACTTCAAGCATATCCGGATTTTCAGGCGAACGATTTGAGGAAATAAATTGATAACCTAAGGCTAACTGAATCTCCTGAGATGTTGACGGAACAACTTCTATTGTAGCCTGGTATGGATAAACATTTCCTCCGCGTACTGTAAGTGATAATGTTTCCGCAACTTCAGTAGTAATATCAATTGTTACATTTCCAAATGCATCGCTGGTATATGTTTCAAACAAATTTTCGCCGACAATACAAAGTTGTGCATTTGCTACACCTAATCCCGATGAAGCAAATGTTATTGAAATTTCAGTAGTGCTCGATCCGAGAGGAATCGTTGAAGGATAGTCAACAATAACCTCATTTGGAATATCTTTCCAAATATGTAAACTTGGATCCCCTAACACGCAAAATACTTTATAATGATATGCTACCATTGGGTCATTTCCAAAAATTTCGTACATAAAGAACTTTCCTCGCAAAAGGGCTTGTCCGGGAGTATCCATTCCTCCCTGAAACATTCCCATATAAATACCTTTATCAATTTTGTTATTATATGTCGTGTGAGTGTTTGAAGTAGGTCCAACAAAAGCACAGCCACCTCTAAATTCATCTATCTCACCCATTTGAACCCATTCTTCTCCAAAGCAATTGCTTGATCCGGCATCAAACATCGCAACACCGCAACCAATACTGGTTACAAAAGGAAACATTTCACCATTAATTAAACCTGTAACATTCGATTTATAAAATCCATAACAATTTGCATGCCAACCGTCGCTCCAGCCTTCGCCGCGATAGTTTACATAACTTCGTCCATCATTTATAACATCAACAATATCATTTACATTCATTGAACATTCATCGTCTTCCCAAGGACTGCCATCACTCATTAAGGTATCTACCTGAAAACCACCTTCACGCATTAAATATGCTGCAAATCGTTTTGTCTCTACTTGCGATTCATATGCATTATTTGAACAACAAACTCCTTTTTTAAACCAGTCTGTATTTTCAATATATGGCGTTTTTTCGTATTTCAAAAATTTATTTATCATTACCTGCATACGATAAACCCCCTGATTTGTAAAACGTCCTATCATCATTTCAGGAAAGTGGTCATTCCCATCTATCTCAACAAAAAAATCTTCATTAGGAAAAGTCCAGCCTGCTAAGGTTACTTCTTTTTTTGGAAAGACACCATCATCGCCAACTATTAAAACATAAGTTGGAGGAATTTCCCAGTTATGATAAGCATCCGTAATGTGGTCTTTTATAATGTTAGGATTACTGGAATTTGCACCAATATCACTAAATTTTGTTATGTGTATATCTGTTCCGCTTTGACGATTCCAATCAGCGTAAATCTGAAAGCTATCAGGAAAAATATCAGGCATAATGCACAGCATTAATTCACGTCCATCTTCACTACCGCCATATAAGTTATCCAAAACCTCTTGATAATTAAAAATAAAACTGCGGTATAGTTTTCCAAATGAAGGACTAATTTCTTTCTTTGCAGTAGTTTTAGGGTTAACTACTTCACCCTCTCCGTAATTAATTCTAACTGTAATTGAAGAAATTGCTTGTAATTCTTTTTTTGCGGGAATATAACGGATAGGAAACACGGAAACACGAGCAATGCGAAAATCACGAAAAATCGAAGGTGGATCAATTTTAACAAGTTCTTTAGGAAAAATATCGTTAGAATTATATGCCTCCGGGTTTTCGGTATAAGGAGATTCAGCTTGGCCTTCCCACCAGCTTAATCGTGC
>CAZBSL010000091.1:3196-8858 GCA_964494265.1 uncultured Bacteroidales bacterium | reverse complement strand
ATTGAAACCCATTCAGCGTTCATTTTAAATGGTATGACTGCTGAAATAATTAGAATAATTAATATTTTCTTTAGCATTTTTAGTCTTATTTTTCGTTAATAAATAGATTTATGTTTAATTAATAAACTTTAATAAAGACACTTGATTAAAATAAAGGTTGCATAAACTCGAACAACAAATATTCAGATTTAATACATGTGAAATTTTAGTTTCTTTATGAATTCCTATGTAATTGAAATCATTTTGGTAAATATAAATATTCGATTGTGCAATTAAAAAAATCTTGTAACTTTGTATTATATATTAAAGTAATATATTTTTTTGTAATATTTGGTAATTAGTTTTTATTACAATAATAAATGGAAAAAAAAAGGTTGGAAATTGTCGGAATGTCGTATAGTCAATCACAGACTGGGGCTTATGCACTCATTTTAGGTGAAGTAGGCGGTAAAAGAAGGATTCCAATAATTATAGGAGGATTTGAAGCACAGTCGATTGCTATAGAACTTGAGAAAATGAAACCTTCAAGGCCATTGACACACGACCTGATGAAAAATTTTGCTGACACTTATAATATTACACTTAAAGAAGTTGTAATTAATAAATTTGTGGATGGAATATTTTTTGCTAAGCTCGTATGGGAACATTATAATAATGAAACCGATATTGATTCGCGAACTTCAGATGCAGTTGCCTTGGCTATTCGATTTCGTTGCCCGATTTATACGCATGAAAACATTTTAACTGAAGCGGGAATAATATTCGATGAATCACCTTCAAAAGAAAAAAAATCAAAAGTTTTTTCAGAAAACAAAACAAAGAAAAATAAATATGAGGATTATTCAATTAATGAATTACAAAATATGCTTAAAAAAGCCGTTGATAAAGAAGATTATGAAAAAGCCTCATTGATCAGGGATGAAATTAATCGAAAAAAATAAATATTCAAACTTGATTGTAAAAAAGAAAAAAACATTTAATCGTCATTGCCCGAGTTATTTTAATAACATTTAATTAGCAATGGCTTTTTTTAATTTAATTAAACAGAAAATTAATGAAATATAAAATTTTATTCTTTGTAATTTTTGTGATAGCAATCGGGTCAATGATAGTTATTGCACAAAATTCAAATGTTCAGAATGAGTTAGTTTCAAATGACACTATTTCAACAATTTTACCCGATATAGATTCCCTCGCGGAAGAGTCGGTTATTGATGCCGATAATGATATTTCGATCTTTAATAAAAGTAAGAAAAACCTTCTTACCTCCGGGGGTGGAGACGGAATTACTTTTATTTCAATTTTACGAGGACTCTTAGGCTTAGCTGTTTTAGTATTAATTTTAACTGTTTTCAGTAATAACAGGAAAGCAATTTCATGGAGAGTAGTCCTCATGGGTTTGGGTATTCAGGTACTATTGGCTGTCGGAATTTTGCAAGTACCTTTCATCCAAAGTGTGTTTGAATTTATCGGGAAAATATTTGTAGTAATATTGGATTTCACAAAAGCCGGAAGCGATTTTCTGTTTAGATCAATGGTAACCGGAAAAGTTGAAGCCCCACTAATAAACTTTGCAATGCAGATTTTACCAACGATTATATTTTTCTCGGCATTGACAAGTTTATTATATTTCTTAAAAATAATTCAAAAAGTAGTCTGGGTTTTAGCATGGGTTATGACAAAGACAATGAAACTATCTGGTGCTGAAAGCCTGTCGGTTGCAGGAAACATTTTTTTAGGCCAAACCGAATCGCCCTTAATGATAAAAGCATATCTACCCAAAATGAATAAATCGGAGATGTTGCTTGTTATGACGGGTGGCATGGCAACCCTTGCAGGTGGAGTTTTGGCTGTTTATATTAGTTTTCTGGGTGGCGACGATCCTGTTCAGAGAATCCTTTTCGCTAAACACCTTTTGGCTGCTTCAATTATGGCAGCACCTGGTGCAGTTGTTGCATCAAAAATACTTATCCCTCAAACCGAAAACATAGAAAAAACAGTTGAAATATCTAAAGAAAAAATTGGAAGTAATGTCCTCGATGCTATTTCAAAAGGAACTATCGAAGGCTTGAAACTTGCTGTAAATGTCGCAGCTATGCTATTAGTTTTTATTGCTTTTATTGCAATGTTTAATTTTATTATTTCTAAAATCGGTGGATGGACAGGATTGAATGAACTAATTGTTGAAGGTACAAATGGCCGCTACGATGAATTGAATTTGCAATTTATTTTGGGTTATGCATTTTCGCCTTTGATGTGGCTTATCGGGGTTAACGCTCAAGATATGACTTTAGTAGGACGACTTCTTGGAGAAAAGATAATTATGACCGAATTTATCGGATACATCAGCCTTGCCGATCTTAAAGAAGCCGGAGCTTTTTCATCACCAAAATCAATTATCATGGCGACATATATGCTTTGCGGTTTTGCAAATTTTGCCTCAATAGGAATTCAAATTGGTGGAATAGGTTCATTAGCTCCAAACCAAAGAGTTTTGCTATCAAAATTTGGAATGAGAGCCTTGTTGGCCGGGACTATAGCTTCGCTTTTTTCAGCAACAATTGTTGGAGTTGTGCTGGGGTAATTATAAATTGATTATTTTTGAGTGAGGATTAATTTAAACTTAATTGTTAAATTGTTGATGTTGTTAAATAACATTTAAAAATTATACAAAATATTAGTTATGGCTTTATAAAAAATATAAAATGAAAAAACTACAAAATACAGATAACGAATTAACAATAATACCATTCAATAATATAATAATTTAAACAATGTATGAACGCTTCCGATAATCCATTATTTTTTAATACTGATTGGACATTAATAAAAACTGCCGATAATAAAAAGAAAAACCAATAATGCAACAATATTTAGATTTATTAAATCATGTTTTAGAAAAAGGTTGTGAAAAAACCGATAGGACAGGAACCGGCACAAAAAGCGTTTTTGGCTACCAAATGCGATTTAATCTTGATGAAGGTTTTCCTGTTCTAACCACTAAGAAATTACATTTAAGATCAATAATTTATGAACTATTATGGTTTTTGGCCGGCGATACGAACATTAAATTTCTTAATGAAAATAATGTGAAAATCTGGAACGAATGGGCAGATAAGAATGGCGAATTAGGGCATATTTACGGCTATCAATGGCGATCATGGCCTACAATTGAGGGAAAACATATTGACCAGATTGCTAATTTAATTGAAGGCATCAAATCAAATCCCGATTCACGACGCCACCTTGTAAGTGCTTGGAATGTTGGTGAATTAGATAAAATGGCTTTACCTCCCTGCCATATAATTTTTCAGTTTTATGTTGCTAATGGACGCTTATCCTGTCATTTGTATCAGCGTAGTGCGGATATTTTTCTTGGTGTTCCTTTTAATATTGCTTCCTATTCATTGTTAACTATGATGGTAGCACAAGTTTGTGATCTTAAATTAGGTGATTTTGTCCACACCTTTGGTGATGCTCATATTTACCTGAATCATATCGATCAGGTTAAATTGCAAACCAGCCGAAAACCTTTTGAATTACCTGAAATGAAGATAAATCCCAAAGTCAAAAATATTTTTGATTTTAAATATGATGACTTTGAACTACTCAATTATAAAGCTCATCCTCACATAAAGGGAGCTATTTCTGTATGATATATAAAACTAAAGATTTGGAAGAAGCGACAATTTTAATTTCCATATCTGGATTTGGTAAAATGTAATGAACTATAAATGTAGCAACTACAAATTTTAAACATATGAAAAAGATTTCAATAATTGTAGCAATTGCCGAAAACATGGCAATTGGAAAAGATAATGATTTATTATGGCATATTTCGGACGACCTGAAACGTTTTAAACGTATTACAAAAGGTCATCAAGTAATTATGGGAAAAAACACTTATCTTTCATTGCCTTTCAAACCTTTACCAAACCGGACGAATATTGTTATAACTGATAATAAATCTGAATCTTTTGAAGGATGCACAACTGTTCATTCAATTGAAGAAGCATTGACCTATTGTACTGAAAACGAAGAGAGTTTCATAATTGGGGGAGCTTCCATATATTCCCAGTTTTTTCCTTATGCAAACAAATTGTATTTAACAAGAGTCCGTAAAACTTTCGAAGCCGATACTTTTTTCAGGGAAATAGATTTTAATGACTGGAAATTAATTAAGAAAGAAGATATTGAAATTGATGATTCAGTTGATTTTACATATTCTTATGAAACTTATGTCAAAAAATAAAACATACTCTTTCAACTTTTCAAACATCTAATCTGAAATTGAGAAGAAATAATAAAATGAATGAATACGAAAATTAACGAAAATATATTTGAAGAATTTCCTAAATTAGAAAGTGAAAGATTGATTTATAGAGAGTTTGAAAAAAATGATAAACATGCTCTATTTTCAATCAGATCAGATTTTAGGGTTATGAATTATATGGATTCTCCAAAGCACGTGAGCCTTCAGGATTCAATAAATATGATTGAAAATATTCTCGAATCTTTTAAAGAAAAAACCGGAATAAATTGGGCAATAATAAATAAATCAACAGATGAATTCATTGGTTATCTTGGGTTTTGGAGACTAATAAAACAACATTGCAGGGCAGAAATCGGCTATGCCCTGAAACCCGAATTTTGGGGAAAAGGTTTAATGAAAGAATCTTTTGACATACTTATAGATTTTGGTTTCAAAAACCTACAAGTCCATAGTATTGAAGCTGATGTTAATCCCAAAAATATAAAATCCATACACCTGCTTGAGAAAAAAGGATTTAAAAAAGAAGCTCATTTTAGGGAGAATTATTTATTTGAAGGCAATTTTCTTGATAGCTTGATTTACTCATTGCTTGAAGAAGAAGTATTGAATAAGTAAAACTTTCAAAATAACTTCCACAAAATTTAGTATTTACAATTACACTAAAAATCAATCTAAAGATTGATTTAATCTGTGAACCTACCAATAATCGGCAGACAGGTCTGTGACAAAATTTGGAACATAATCTTGGGGAAGTTATTTTTACAACATTACTAAGGATTTAAAATTTTTTATATCTTTGATCCTGACATTTTTCTCAAATCAATAACCAAAAAAGTATTATGAATAACTTTTTATTCTCCTTTATTTTTGTTTTACTGACTTGCCCGCTTTGGTCGCAACAACAGCCTGATGTGTTACATCAAATGGAACACAGAATGCATAACGACTCTATAATAGAACAAAATATTAATCCTTATAAAGATCAGATGATTGAAGATGGAATGGATTTTTTTGAATTAAAAATGCAAAGTTCTGATTTAGAGATAAGAATGGATTCTATATATTATTTGAATGGTTTTGGAAAATTTAAAGAAAGACGAATATATGATTCTAATGGAAATAGAATTAATAAACATGAACAAAAATGGATAAATGGCGAATGGGTTAATTTCTATTTATATACTTACACATACGACTTCAATAGTAATTTATTGACATCCTCAGGTCAAAGATGGGAAGATGGCGAGTGGGTAAATTCATATTTAAATACACGTACATATGACTCAAATAGCAATATACTGACAAATTTAAGTCAATGCCAGATAAATAATGAATGGGTAAATTCATATTTAAATACACGTACATATGACTCAAATAGCAATATACTGA
>CAZBSL010000091.1:0-3096 GCA_964494265.1 uncultured Bacteroidales bacterium | reverse complement strand
TGGGTAAATTCATATTTAAATACACGTACATATGACTCAAATAGCAATATACTGACAAATTTAAGTCAATGCCAGATAAATAATGAATGGGTAAATTCACTTTTAATTTCACGTACATATGACTCAAATAGCAATATATTAACATATTTAGAACAAAACTGGATAAATGGGGAATTGGTGGTTTCATATTTAATTGCACGCACATATGACTCAAATAGTAATAAACTGACAGAGTTAAAACAAAACTCGGAAAATGGCGTATGGGTGAATTCATCTTTATATAAATACACATATGACTCAAATAGTAACATACTGACATATTTGCGTCAAAGTTGGGAAAATGGCGAATGGGTGAATTCTGATTTATTTAAATATACATATACATATGATTCAAATAACAATATAATAACACGTTTAATTCAAATATGGAGAAATGACGGATGGGATAATACATCCTTAAGTATCCATACATATGACTCAAATAATAATTTACTGACACATTTAGTCCAAACATGGAGTAATGACAAATGGGAAAATTTATCTTTAATTACCTATACATATGATTCTAATAGCAATATACTGACATGGTTAGGTCAAATATGGGAAAATGGTGAATTGATGAATTCATGTTTATTTAAATATACATATGACTCCAAACGTAATTTGCTGAAATGGTTAAGACAAACTTGGAATAGGGTTGAATTGGAAACTATTCATTTAAATACACGTACATATGACTCCAAAAGTAATTTATTGATATCTTTATATCAAAACTGGGAAAATGGCAAATGGAAGAATGATGAAAAATATGAGTTTATATACTTACCAGGTCAAGTTAATGCTTCATTTTATAAATGGGATGGTAGTAATTGGATAGAGGGTTCGAATAATCCTACGATTCATCTATATATGAAAGGAGAATATGCGTTTTATTATAATGCCAACTATTTTGAACTTTATTATACAGTCATTAACGATATTGAAGCTCCTCAAGCAAATTCAGAAAAATCCCTAATACTTTGCTTCCCAAATCCCGCATCAGACCATATTAATATTGAAATAGATGAATCATTTCAAGCAGAATATTACAGTTTAGAATTATTTAACCAAACAGGGCAAAAAATTAAATCTATTAATGTTTCTTCAGATATTGGCACAATAGTAGCTTCAATAAGAGTAGATGATGTTCCTCCGGGATTATATCTCTTACGAATAGAGGCAGGAAAACAGATATTCTCGCAAAAAATAATTATCTCGAAATAGATGTAACCCCAAATAAGCCTATCTCAATTATGAGTGTCATTGGTAGAATTGTAAACAACAATATAACGATATATCAATTCTCCCGGATACTTTATGTGCTCTTGAGGAATCTTTTTAATTAAATCTTCTTTTCGCGAATTCTGTTAAAATTTAATAATTAAATATTCTTTATCAGAATTATGGTTTGATTTTCTTATAACGTGATATCAAATATATTAACTATCAGATTTACTGACAGATAAGTATTAAAGAAATCTTAATGAAATTGTTAATAAAGCTGTTAATAATTATATATTAAATCTTTTTATGATTAAATAATTAATATGTATCTTTGGCATTGACAATTCTTTTATATTAAAAACCAAAAAAAATCAACCATGAAAACCTTTTTATTTTCTCTAATTTTTGTTTTGCTGTCCTGCTCGCTTTGGGCACAACAGCAAACAGATGTGTTACAACAAATGGAGCACAGAATGCACAACGATCCTTTAATACAACAACAAGCAAACCCGGATCAAGGCCGGATGATTTCCGATGAAATGGATTTTCTTATACCAGATTTAAAAAATTCTGATTTAGATATTCGTATTGATTCTATATATTCATGGAATAATTATGGAGAAGAGTTTAGACAATATGAAACATTCAATAACTCTGGACAACGATTGACCCATTTATGTAATAGATTTAAAAACGGAGAATTAAATGATAAGTGGTATGACGCTAATTCTTACGATGCTAACGGAAATAAACTGACAAATCTTTCGCAAACCTGGGATTATGGATTAGAGTCATTTTATTCATCAATTTGCAACTTTATATATGATAATAACAATAACATATTATCTGCTCTTTCTCAACGTTATAGTGATGGAGTTTGGGTTAATGACATTTCTCAAACCTACACTTATGACGAAGAGGGAAATCTTACAACTGATATAAGATTAGATTGGGAAAACGGTGCTTGGGTAAATACGTGGTTTCATAATTTAACTTATGATGTCGATGATAACTTAATTGTTTATTTAATAAAAGAAGGGGATAATAATACATGGATAAATGATAAATTAGTTACATTCACGTACAATGATTATGGAAGCATTATTTCAAAGATATATCATACCTGGCAAGGAGTCATGTGGACAAATGAAAAATCATATACCTACACTTACGACAACAATGGAAACATACTGACTGAGTTATATCAGTTATGGGATGATGATGAATGGTTGAATGACTGGCAAGTAACCAATACTTATGATCAAAATTCAAATGTGCTAACTTTTTTAAGGCAAGAATGGAAAAATTGTGAATGGATAGGTACCCATCGATATGTCTATACTTATAACATCAATGGGAATATACTTACTAGATTAGTACAACAAAAAGAAAATAATGTTTTAGTAAATGATTATTTTATGACTTTCACTTATGACTGTTATGGAAGGATGTTGACCAGCTATAGACAAACATGGGAAAATGACGATTGGATGAACTCATCATTTTGGACTTATAATTTCAATGAAAAAGGAGATTTATTGTCTAGTAATTATCAACAATGGGAAAATGATGCATGGGAGGATCTTCAGATACATGAATTCGAATTCTTACCCGGTAAGATAATCGCCACATCTCATTTTAAAGATTCTTCAGGTGAGTGGATTTGTAGTTCACCTGTGGGGCCTCTTCAAATAATACTTGAAGGAGAAATTTTTTCTCCAGGATATGGTGGTTGCACCCATGATTTTTATTATACGGATTTCTCCGGCATTGAAGACCCCCAAACAAATTCAGAAAACTCACCAATACTTTGCTACCCAAATCCTGTAACTG
>CAZBSL010000090.1:0-11365 GCA_964494265.1 uncultured Bacteroidales bacterium | reverse complement strand
GCTACTAAAATACCTCCAATTTTTAATTGGTCAATCAAAGCTTGAGGAATAGAGTCGGCACCGGCTGTGATTAAAACTTTGTCAAAAGGAGCGAATGCCGTTAGACCCTTATAACCATCACCATAAAATAATTTTGGATTATAGTTTATCGACGGAAGAAATTCTTTTACCCTGCTAAATAAAACTTTTTGCCTTTCGATTGAAAACACTTTTGCGCCCATTTCAATCAAAACACAGGCTTGATAACCCGATCCGGTTCCGATTTCAAGAATTTTATCACCCTTTCCGATATTCAATAATTCTGTTTGAAAAGCAACCGTATAAGGTTGAGAAATAGTTTGCCCGGCAGAAATTGGGAAGGCATTATCTTCATAAGCAAAATCCAAAAAAGTTGAGTCCATAAAAAAATGTCTCGGCACGGCTCCAATTGCCGCTAAAACTTTTTCGCTAATTCCTTCTCTTCTTCTAATTATTTCAACTAATTTTTTTCTAAGGCCCTTATGCCTGAACGAATCTATCATGTTTTTTTTTCAACAAATTTCATTTTCAAATTAAAAAAATAAAAAGCATTTTATTTGATAATTATTGCAGCGAAATTAATAATTTCGCTGACTAAAAATAAGTACCTCTATAAAAAAAAATCACATGTTAAACATAGGAGTTTTAGGAGCCGGACATCTTGGAAAAATACATCTTAAATGTATAAAAGATATATCTGATTATAATTTAGTTGGTTTTTATGATCCAAACAAAGAAATCTCTGACCAGGTGAAAAAGGAATTGGAAATAAAACAATTCGATTCAATTAGTGATTTGATTGACGCTGTTGATGTTGTAGATATCGTAACACCAACCATCTCACATTTCGATTGTGCAATGCAAGCAGCAAAAAAATCAAAGAACGTATTTATTGAAAAACCGATTGTTACCTCACCTTCTCAGGCTCAGGAATTAATTAAAACTGCCGGTGAAGCTAATATTAAAGTTCAAGTGGGGCATGTTGAAAGATTCAATCCGGCTTTTCTTGCTGCACTACCTTATTTTTCTCAACCCATGTTCATTGAAACACACCGGTTGGCACAGTTTAATCCAAGAGGAACGGATGTGCCTGTTATTCTCGATTTAATGATACATGATATTGACATTGTGTTAAGTATTGTGAAATCTAATATTAAAAAAATTAGTGCAAGCGGTGTTTCGGTGGTTAGTGATACACCTGATATCGCAAACGCAAGAATTGAATTTGATAACGGATGTGTTGCAAATCTTACGGCAAGCAGGATCTCACTCAAAAACATGAGAAAGTCTCGGTTTTTCCAACGCGATGCTTACATCTCTGTTGATTTTCTTGAAAAAGAATTGGAAATTGTACGAATGAAAGACATTGATGTTAATGATTGTGATCCTTTAGCCATGGTAATTGACCTTGGTGAAAATAAGGGATCTAAACAAATATTTTTTGAAAAGCCGGAAATTAAGCAAATTAACGCAATCAAAACCGAACTTGAAAGTTTTTATGATGCCATTGTTAATAATTCAACACCTTTTGTAACAATTAATGATGGATACCAGGCACTTGATGTAGCATATAAAATTATTGATAAAATTTCTAATTAATTTTTTCAGTTTTTTTTTGATAATTATAATTGGAAAAAATTATTGAATAATAATTATAATAATAAAATAAATAATAAGTTAACTAATAATTAGTTTCTCTATCATAAAAAATGATAATGAATAAAATAAATTTTTGGGGAATAATTTCGTCTTTCTTCTTTATAGTTTTACTTTCATCATGTGATAAATTTGATTCTGATCAAGAAATACCGGCATACATTCAAATTGATACAATTGTTTTGGTTGATAATCCGGCATTAAGTGAAGGCTCATTATCAAATAATATTACTGATGTCTGGGTTTATATAAACGACCAATTACTCGGAGCTTATGAAATGCCTGCAACTTTTCCCGTATTAAATGAAGGTATAGTTAAAGTAACTATTATGGCTGGTATTAAATTAAATGGAATAGCTGCCACACGAGTTCCCTATCCGTTCTATCAACAGATTATTTTAAAAAGTGTAAAGCTTGCTCCCGACTCAATCACAAAGTTAAATATTTCAACTTCATATATTGATGATACTGAATTTGCTTGGATAGAAGCTTTTGAGTTCACAAATATTTCATTAGATACCACAGCAAAAAGTAAAGTGGGTATCCATGAAACGGCTCCAGGCTCTCCTTTGACTTTTGAGGGGCTTCATTCCGGAATTGTGAACCTTTTGAGCGAAGAAGATTTTTTTGAATGTGCAACTTATAATGCTTACGTACTACCTCAATTAGGCCGGCCGGTCTTTTTGGAGGTAAACTATAAAACTTCTAATATCCTAACTATAGGAGTATTTGAACAAACTAATAACCAAATTATTCAAACACCGATTGTTAATATTAATACATCAGAAAATTGGAAAAAGATTTATATTAATCTTACTCCAATTGTAAGTGGTTCAACTGATGCAATTGATTTTAAAATATTTCTTGGTGCAATCATTGATGAGGGCCTCAACGAATCTCAAATATTTCTTGATAATATAAAACTATTATATAATAAATCGGATATTTGATGAATAGGAAATTACAAGTATTAAAATATGTAATAGCCGATTTATTATCTGCAATATTAGCTTGGAGTTTATTTTTTACTTACAGAAAATATTCAGTTGATCCAACTATATTTAGTCATCTTGAGGATGTGTTCACAGATACGAAATTTTACTATGGAATAGTTGTTATTCCTTTATTCTGGTTAATTCTTTATGTCTTGATTGGCACGTACCGGAAAATTTACAGAAAATCAAGGTTAAAGGAATTGGGTGTTACTTTTATTATCACTCTAATAGGAGTTATATTTATTTTCTTTTCTTTGCTCTTGGATGATGTAATTATTTCATATAAATCCTATTATAAATCGTTCCTTGTATTGTTTTCCTTGCAATTTTTTATTACTTTTCTTTTCCGGTTTACATTATCATCTATAACGGCTCATAAAATACACAACAGGATGATTGGCTTCAACTCAATAATTGTCGGGAGTAATGGAAATGCCATCGCTTTGTATGAAGAAATGGAAAATCAAAGAAAATCTTCAGGGAATATTTTCGTAGGTTTTGTTAACGCAATACAATATAAGAAATATAAATTATCGAAATATCTGCCTCACCTCGGATACTATACTGATCTTAAAAAAATTATAAAGGAAAGAAAGATTGAAGAAGTAATAATAGCAATCGAAAGATCGGAAAACGATACAGTTGACAAAATTATATCTGAAATTGAAGAAACTAACGTAATAATAAAGATCATTCCTATAATGCAGGATATTCTTTTCGGTTCCGTTAAAACTTCCTCAATTTTTAATGCGCCCTTAGTTCATATATCACCCGAATTAATGCCTGTTTGGCAACAATCTCTCAAAAGATTCATTGATGTTTCGGTTTCGATAATCTGTATGATATTGCTGTCTCCTGTTTATCTAATTGTTGCATTATGTGTAAAATTTTCATCACAGGGCTCAATATTTTATTCGCAGGAAAGAATTGGAATTGGTGGAGAACCATTTTTTATGCATAAGTTTCGGTCGATGTATAATGATGCTGAAGAAAAAGGCCCTCAGCTTTCATCAAAAAACGATTGTAGAATTACTCCTTTCGGAAAATTCATGAGGAAAGTCCGATTAGATGAAACTCCTCAGTTTTATTCTGTACTTAAAGGAGATATGTCTCTTGTTGGCCCGCGGCCCGAACGCCAATTTTATATTGATAAAATTATTGAACGATCTCCTCATTATAGATTATTATTGAAAGCAAAACCCGGAATTACTTCCTGGGGCCAAGTCAAATTTGGCTATGCAGAAAATGTGGATGAAATGGTTGAAAGATTGAAATATGATATTTTATATATAGAAAATCAATCGCTTGCAATGGATTTCAAAATAATGATTTATACAATATTAATTGTAATTCAGGGTAGGGGGAAATAAAAAAAATACTACGAAAAACCTCTGGCTTTATATATCACTGTTTAAAATCAAAGCCACCAACAAAGAACGTTCTATCAAGCTGTGTCTGATTATTCGTTCATTATCTGATAATAAAAACTCCCCAACAGGTCCAAGCCCATCTATTTTAGGTTGATCTTTGGAAATGTGACAAATATCTGACGAGCTCCATCGATGTTCCTTTGATATTCTAACATCAATTTGTTTTGTAATAGCTTGAATACTTTTATAAAAATCATTTATTTTTTCGGTTTGTTCCATTGAAGGTCGTTTTTGTCCACCTTCAAATTGAATCTGATAAATCTTACTTCTTTTTTGTTGACTTATTATTTTTTTAATTTTCTGCTCAATTAGTTCTAATGTTTCTTTTGAATTATATCTGAC
This sequence comes from uncultured Bacteroidales bacterium, assembly GCA_964494265.1. Lineage (GTDB taxonomy): Bacteria > Bacteroidota > Bacteroidia > Bacteroidales > JAEINX01 > JAEINX01. The sequence continues at coordinate 6,924 of CAZBSL010000090.1, read as the reverse complement.
ACTTATACCGGCTGAACCATAGGCATATACTTTAAAAATGTTACTTTTAAATTGGACATCGAAAGGTGCAATAACGTTCTCGTTATCATTTCTTGAAATATCTGTAATTGCTGCCAAAGTTTTGTTAAAATTTATAGCTGTTAAGGATACATTTTCAGGGCCATCTTTTTTAATCAGTTTTGTTTCAAAATTATATAGAGACGAACCAGAGCGTGAAAGTATCAATCCGCCATTTTTTGATGAACCACTAAGGGCAATTATTTTTTTTGCTGATTCTGCTTTTTGTTGAATAATGTTTTTTGAATACCTACCGTCTATTATTGAATCGGTTGTTAATAAGATTCCTATTTTAAGTTTTCTTAATCCCCGTATAAATCGCAAGGTTTGCAATGCGGATAACAAAATAGCAATGCCACCTTTATTTTCCCAAATACCTGTTCCCTCAAGATATTGTTCTTGTTCTTTAAAATTCTCATGTTGAGCCAATTTAATTCTATTATCAATTGGCAACAAAATCAAATAATCAACTTCTTTATTAGAAGAGTTTGTAAAATACATAATATTGCCTACCTCTAATTGCGGATAAATTTCATGCGTAAAACCCAAATGGCTTAGTTCAGAGCTAATTAATTCACTACAATGATTAACTCCTTCCACATTTCGCAGGTATGAATTAGTATCGACAAGAGTTTTGAGAAATTTTTCGGTCTGCTGTTGTCTTGCTTTTATAAATGTAAGCATACGAGCAGCTTGCGACATTTTACCTTTTTTACCTTCTTCAGGCAATCGGGTCATCATTGTATTTGCAAAATAGCGTACAGACGCAACATCAAGCATTTTATTTACTAAACTTTCAAAATTATAACCTGCAACTTCTGCTGCTGTTAAATATGAGCCCGTTTCTCCTAAACTTGCCATTGAATTTATCTCCAGAAGATAGATATTATTATTCTCGTCTAAACGAATATCGACCCTTGAAAAATCGCGCAAGTTTAATGATTTGAATGCCTCGACGCTTATGTTTTGCATTTTTTCAGCTAAGGTGGTAGGAATATTTGCCGGACAAACTTTCATTTTAGGCTTACTTTGTTTATTTTCAACTGTTTGAATTGCATCTGGGTCGCCATCTAAATCAATTTCTAATATGGGGAAAGTTTCAATAGGCGAATTCCCAAGTAGTCCGACACAAAATTCTCTACCCCGAATAAATTGCTCAACCAATGCTTGTTGGTCAAATTCTGTTATAATAAAGTGTATAGCTTCCCGTAATTCATCATCGTTGAATACAACTTTCAAACCAAACGAAACACTTTCCATTTTTGGTTTTACAATAACCGGATATTTTACCCTGCTTAAATCTTCTTCAGGTGAGTTAAATACCCAGAATTCAGGTGTTGGTAAATTGTTATTTTTCCATACAATTTTTGTTAGAACTTTATCCAAAGCTAATGTATGACCAGATGGAGACGAACCCACATAAGGTAATCCAAGCATTTCAAGCAAAGATGGAATATGTGTATAACGACTTTCTCCCTGAATGCCATAAGCCATGTTAAAAACCATTCCCATCTGTTCCCCCTCCATTACACGCGGCATAAAATTTTCCAACCTTTCAATTATATGCTTATTTCCATCCATCACCGTAACATTATGACCGGCTTTTTCAAGGCTCTGAGCTACTTTTCTAACAGTTTGTTCTTTATAAAATTCTTTATTTTGAATCCCAAAGGTGTTAATAACCCCCTGTATGTCTTTGTTGTATATGATTGCTACTCTCATTTAAAAATCTCAATATTTTGTTAATCAATAATTTTACAAATTTTCAAAAAATTCTTTACCATAAGCATTCCATCTACACCTGAAACCTCCGGATGTGATTGAAATCCATAAATTGGTTTTTTCTTATGTTTAATAATTTCGTTTACACAAGTATCTGAAGTTGCCAAACTTTCAAATGAAACGGGTAATTCTGAAACATGAAAGGTATGGCGTTTTACTAATAAAATCTCCTGTTTATTTAATCCTTTAAAAATAGGATCATCAGGTTTGTTTATTGTTACTAATTCTTTCTTGTTATGATACTCTGCTAATCTTTTAAGTCGCCCCCGATAAGCAACAGCTAATATTTCATGCCCCAAACACATACCTAGCACGGGAACATCAAAATTCATTAAGGCTACAAAGTTTGAGGTCAGATTTAAGGGTTCAAAAGGATTACCTCTACCACCTGAAAGAATAATTCCTTTTATTTCAGCTTTGGCAGATAAGGTTATTGGTTGGTTATGGTCAAAAAAAACATAGTCAAAATCTTGTTCGGAAAGATATTGTCTTTTAAACTTTTTTATAAAGGCGCTCTGATTGTCAATTATCAATAACATTGTTTCCTGTTTTTATTAATCAAATGTATAAATTATTTTTTTTGTTTTATCTTCCATTTTTTAAATCTTTTTTATAAACTATTGTTCTGTGTGGGAATGGAATTTCAATACCTTCCTTATCAAACCTTTGTTTTACCGATTTTAATAAATCGCATTTAATAACAAATGCATTATCATTTCCATTTGTCCAAACATAGGCTTTTAAATCAACCGAGAAGTCTGAAAGGGAAATAACACGAATAATTACAAAAGGCTCATTAATTGCTTTTTCATGTTTTGTCCGGCTATCAATAATTAGAGGGTGGTTTTGAGCCTCATCGCGAATTATTTCAATGGCTTTATCAATATCCGAATCATAACTAATAGAAAACACTATGTGTTTCCTGATCTTTTCATCTGTTAGGCAGCTATTTATAATAGTCTCTTCACTAATATTGCTGTTTGGCATGACTATTCTACGGTTTTCATAATCTCTAATTATTGTATGTCGAAGTGTAATTTCCTCAACAACTCCTTTTTGTCCGTCCTTAAATTCAATTATATCCGATATTTTAAATGGCTTAAATACTAAAATAAATATTCCACTTATAATATTAGAAAAAGCTTTTTGTGAAGCAAATCCAACAATAACAGTTAAAATACCTGCACTCGCTAATAGAGCAGTGCCAAGAGATTTCAGGTATGGTATTTTGTAAAAAATAAATATTATTGCAGCTGTGTATATTAAAAAGCCGACCGAATTTTTAATGAATGAAAAATTAGTAGGGTCAGTTTTCAATTTCTTAGCATATTTTGAAATAAATATGCTTAAAATTTTTCTTAAAATCAGGGTTACTATAATAGCAATTGAAAGGGTAATTCCTATTAATATAATGTAATTAATTGTTTCTTTATTCATTATTCTTTTTTTTATCAGTATAATTCGATTTTAAATGTAAGTCCATTTGAGGAAAAGGAATCGTAATATTATTTTCAATGAATTTTCTATTTATAATTTTTCTAATATCACTTTTTACTTTTTCAATTCTAAAAACATTTTCACTAAAAAACAATACCTGAAAATCTAACGATGAGTTATTAAAATCTAAAAACCTTGCTTCAATTGCGTTTTTATCAAATACATCGGGATGCTCTAAAACACTAGCTTCTAAAACTCTAATAACTAAGTCAACATCACTTCCATAAGCAACCCCAACATTTATTCTGAAACGGGTTTTCTTTGCCTGATGGCTCCAATTTATTACTTTATTAGTTGTAATCAATGAATTTGGAATTATTATTGAAATATCATCCCTGTTCAGGCCTTTTGATGTTCGTAGCCCAATATTTTGAATTTTAATAATATCGCTATCTATTTCCAATATATCACCTACTTTTATTGACCTTTCGGAAAGTAGAATTATTCCTGATATAACATCGTTAAATGTTTGCTGCAACCCTAATCCTACTCCAACGAGTAAAGCAGCAGATCCGGCTAACAATACTGTAACTTTAAGTCCAACTGAATCTAAAATCAAACCAATTGCAATGACCCATATTACATATTTAATGATTTGAAACAAAGCATAAGCGTTTCCTGTGTCAAATTTTTTAAATTTATATTTTCTATTTAAGGTTTTTTTTATTGCCCATAATATTAGCTTAGTAGCTATAATTATTATTAGAAGAGTTAAAAGGCTATGAATTTTAAAAGTATATTCTCCTATATGAAAAAGTTCAATATCTAAAAAATTATTTAGTGTTTCCATTTTGTCTATTTATAATGTGATATAATTGTAAAAGATATACTATGTTTTATTTATTTTTAAAAAAATGTAGCATTCTTCTATGACTTTTCACTCATGTCCATATATTTTATTTTTTATTTAAAAACTATAATGAAATTCTATGTGTTTATTTTTCAAAACTTTCATATTGTTGGCTTAATTCATTTTTTAACTTCTCTAAATCACTTCGAAATTCATTTCAATAAAACCAATAACAAAGTTAAAATTATAATCTTCATTTTTTCAAATGAAAATTAAAAATAACTAATAAAAATTAATAATACAAAATCACAGGAGTAGCCAATAAAAAATAAAACTTATATACTAAAATCTCTGAATCAATAATGAAGTTTCTAATTTTTTCAGAAACCGGGCTCATAATTATATAAAAAGCCACCTTCTCCCGTAATAATATTTATTCTCCCGTTACCATCAATGTCGTTAATGAGTAAAGGTGTTTCGCCTATCATTCCCGATGATTTATAAACACCTCCATTATTTTCAAAAACGATAACTTGGTTATTATCACACACTACCCCAAGAAAGCTTCTGTTTTTTGAAATGTTCACAAAAACAGGTTTTCTTGAAATCTTTGCATCGAAAGTATATTCCAGAATTGGTTTCTTAAATCGATTAAATATTTGAAGCTTATTCTTATCAATGAAAATAAAATCTTTATTTCCGTCTTTATCAAAATCTTCGTAAAAGAAAAAATGATTTCGTGTAAAGTCTCCAAAAGAAGTAAATTTTACATTTCCGTTTCTCGGAATATAGGTGAGATTTCCTTTTCTGTCCGTGCTGATTATGTTTCCTTTATTATTGGTCTTATTTTCGTAAAACATTGATCCGGAAGCATTTTTAAAAGATGTTTTGAGAGTAAATCTTTTTATACCTTTTCTGTTAGCGATAATTACTTTGCCATTTTTATCTGTAATCAAAATATTATCCTTTTTATTAGCAACAATATGTTGAAGCGGCTCAGTAACTTTTGCAGTAGTTCGGGTTTTATTCCAGCCTTTTACGCCATCTCCTTTTATATCAAAATTATATATTTTATCGTTATTTCCAGCAAAAACTACCCTGTAACTTTTATTATTTTCATAGTCGAATACAGCAATTCCATTCGTTGCTTTTTTAGGCAGTTTTATTGGATAATTTCCTACATTTCTTCCCTTCAAATCAATAAGATACAGATTATTTTCCGTATTGAAAAGATATTGAATTTTATTGTTTTTAAAATAATCTATTTGATAAACATCGCTAATAATTTTTTCTCCGATCGGAATTTTCCAAATAATTGATCCGTCAGAATCAATGAGATACATGTTATTTGCCTCATCGAAAACAATAATTTTCTTTGAATTATTAGTGTGATCTTTAATAATATAAGCTGGGCTTATAATGTCCGCTTCCAATGAAGTTTTCCAACTTGAGAATTTTTCCGGTTTGTATTCAGGATTAAATTTCAGGTAAACATTTGTGTAAAACATTGAATTTAATGAACTGAATTGTATAGCAATAGCTTCAAAATCCGAAAGATATTTTTTATTGTTTTCAAAACTTGCAAGGTAGTTTTCATTAATGTATTCGGGAAGAAAATTTATTGAATTTTTTATATTCAGATAAAGAAAAATATTTGAATTTGTAGAAGTATTACTGCTGAAATTGCTAAAGTTAACATTGTTAGCAAGAGTTTTTCCGGCTAATATTTGATTTATAAATGTTTTTAAATCGGATATTTTTGATGAAAAGACTATAAAATCATCAATAATTGTGTAATAATCTGTTTTAGAATTCTCGAAAATAGGGCCAAAAAACAAAGGTAGTAAATTTGGTATCTGAATTCTACCTATTTGAAATTCTTTATATTTTTCTCTAAAAATTTTATTTTGTGATTTTTTGGCAAGCTCATTCAAAAATGCCTTGGCTTCTTCTGATTTTTTTGCTCTTATAATTGTAAAAGAATTTTGTGCAATTTGTTCAGAGCTTGAGCCTGTATAAGCCAGAGTAACTTCACTTCCAATCCATGATTTGAAATTCTTTTCAATATTTGTTCTATACTTTTTATTAATCCTTTGAATATCTGATTCAAAACTCGAAAGTTTATTAATAGTCTTTAAATATTGCTTATAACCGTCGAAATATTTATTGAAATCGCTAAATCCAAGATTTAGAAAAAATGAGGTATTAAAGGGTAAGACTTTTGTTACAAAGGTTTCCTGAGGCTTTTGTATAATAAAAAGAGATAAATATTGGTCGAGAGAGTCAATAGTAATTGTGTAACCGTTCAATAATATTTCGTCGCTTTTTATTAATAAGTCGAGTTCAGCCCAATCAGCAAAATGCGAAAACCGGTCGAGTATTTGACCGTAATTGGTTTTGGAAATATTTCGTAATAATTCATTGAATTTGTTAAAATTAACATAAATATTTGCATCAACTTTTTTACCGGCAGTAGCTTTAATTTTTTTAAACGATGTCGTATTTTCAAACGATTTCCCGAAATGCAATTGATTTAAGGCATCTTTGACAAGAGGCAAGTAGCTGCTTCCTATAAAAATACCCTTGGAAACGGCAAAATAAAATTGAATTTCACTTCCCCTCGAAATTTTATAAATATTTACAGAATTGTACTTTTCTTTTAAAAGAGGTGTTTTGCCATTAAAAGCTGATCTAAAAATGCCTTTTACAAATGATTCTCTGTTGCCTTTGATAAGTTCAACAAGAAACAAACAGTTTATTGAAGCATTTTCACAGGATATTGAAATTATAGAATTTTG
>CAZBSL010000089.1:10054-11385 GCA_964494265.1 uncultured Bacteroidales bacterium | reverse complement strand
CCACCGGTTTTCGGATTAAATTTGATTTTTGATTTCGAAAGCGGAAGAAATGAAACCACTCCCAACTGATTTATAATACATGATTTTTTTGCAAGAACTTTATTATCATACTCAACCGAAATTTCAGCATGCTCAGGAATTCGATAATAGAAACCATGAATTCCGTTATCATTATCCTGGCCCGATAAATAATTTTCAATTGTTTGGGTTGTTCCACTATTCTCAATTTTAACAAAAATGCCCTCCCCTCCTGAAATTGAAGCATCAAAAACTCCGCTTAAACCCGAAAACTTAAGCACTCTGACCTCCTTATAATTTTTACTATCGGGTGTATGAGAGAAACTATAATGCAGATTTTCAGAAAAGGAAACCCCCCGAAACAAATCAAGATATTCATTTTCGAGTTTTTTTAATTCCGTACCCATATATTCAAAACTTCCCTTTTCATAATTAACCTCGTTATAACCTGTCAACAAATTCATTCTGTCTTCTCTAAGCTTTTGAATAAATTTAGCTGCATCTTGGGCTTTATGTTCAATATCTTTTTCAACAGTCGATCGTTTGAAGGCTAAATCCTGAATTGTAATTGTATCAATATTAACTGTTCTGACAATTGTATCTGTCTTCTCGTAAAGGTTATAATCAGCAAAATAATCGAAATAATGATCCGAAGCATTTTTTTCAATATCCCAATCAAAATTCTGCAACTCATCATTTATTGTTTCAAAAATATTATTTGAACTGACAATTAATCCCGATTCATTTAATGACAATAAAAACGACCTATCCTCTTTTGAAGGTTTTGTATCTATTTCGACAAAATAAATATTATCAGGATCGGGCTGTTGATAGCTTGAAAGTTTTACATCCCGAATATAATAATTTACCGAATTCGATTCAATCACATCATCTACTCCAAGATATTTTTCGGAAAACTCTGCATAAGGCCCCTTGATTTTTGTTTGCTTTTCTATTATAAAATCAAGTTTTATAACAGTTTGTGGAAGTGAATAAAATACCCCCTCAAAAAATGATGGTTGTGGAGGATTGTTTTTATCAATATGAATTACATTTATTAACTGGGCATTTGAAACAAAACATATCAGTATGAGAAAAAATAATACTACAAATTTCATCGAAAAAGTTCTAATTGAATTCATTTTTAGTTTTTTTTAATTAACGAAAATAAAATTATAAAATTATAACTTATTTTTGGATTTAGAAATAAGCAACAAACCTACGAATGTTATTATTCCGTTTAGGATTAAAAGCTCGAATCCAAATTTATATCCATTGAACCATTCTACCGAATGAACGCTTAAAATATAGCA
>CAZBSL010000089.1:8404-9954 GCA_964494265.1 uncultured Bacteroidales bacterium | reverse complement strand
GGCAGTTAGGGCGCTATCGGCACTCGAATATGCGGCTGAAATCAAACCTATTATAAAAACTATTCCGGCAAATGGCCCAAGATATTTTAATGCAATCAAGGGAAACAAATCATCAGTAGTTTTCGGTATTTCAATTCCTTTTTGAGCCGAATAAATAAACAAAATTGCACCGAGAAAAAGAAATAATAAATTTACAAATATCAGTACAAAACCGAGTGAAAGCATGTTTTTTTGTGCATCTTTCAAGTTTCGACAGCTAAGATTTTTCTGCATCATATCCTGGTCAAGGCCGGTCATGACTACAGCAATAAAAATTCCGCTAAGAAATTGTTTAAGGAAAAAACGCCTGTCGTTCCAATCGGTAAAAAACAAATTTGAATAATCGCTATTCATTACTTCTTTAGTTAATGCTGAAAAATCAGTACCGAGATGATTGATAATTATATAAATCGAAAGAAAAATTGCGGCAAGCATAAATGTAGTTTGAAGAGTATCAGTCCAAACAATTGTTTTTATCCCCCCTTTGAAAGTATAAAGAATAATTAAAATAATAAAAACCGTAACTGTCATCCAAAAAGGCACATTCCATTGATCGAAAACAAAAATTTGTAAAACATTAACAACCAAAAACATTCTAAACGAAGCCCCGATTATTCTGGAAAGAAGAAAATAAAATGCACCTGTTTTATACGAAAAAACACCGAAGCGTTTTTCAAGATATGTGTAAATTGATGTGAGATTTAATTTGTAATATACGGGTAATAAAACTGTTGTTATCAGAATATAACCAAAAAAATATCCGAATACAACAAGCATATATGAAAATTGGGTTTCGCCAACCCATCCCGGAATCGAAATAAAAGTAACACCTGAAAGTGATGCACCAATCATTCCGTAAGCTACAACATACCAGGGAGAAACCCTATTTCCAATAAAAAAGGTTTCATTATTTGCTTTTCGTGATGTAAGCCATGATATAAAAAATAATAGGCCGGTATAAGCTAAAAAACAAGTTAGTATTAAGTTAGGTGACACAATATTTTATTTTTTTGAATAAGTAAATTGAGACAGGAATTTGGCTAATTGCTTATTTTTTCCGAGAATTCGCATAGGTTTTTTACCGTAAAATCAATAATCCTGAAATTTTTATTTATCAAAGACACATCATCTGAAACAAACACAGTTTTCATTTTTAGTTTCTTGCCAAATAAAATATCTGAAATTGAATCGCCAATCATTATGGATTTTTTAAAATTAATGTCCGAAAATTCTTTTCTTGCTTGCAGAGCCATGCCAATCTGGGGTTTTCTAGTAATGTTGTTTTCTTCTTTTCTGAAAGGCGAAAAATAAATTCTATCAATTTTGCCACCAAATTTATTTATCTCAGCAAGCATCTTATTATGAACTTTTTCTAATTCATTTTCAGTCATTAAGCCTTTGCCTATCCCCTGTTGATTTGTTACAATTACTATTCTCCCAAATTTTTCCGACAAATCTCTGATTGCTTCAAGTACTCCTTCGACAAAAATAAAATCATCAGGATTTTTAAC
>CAZBSL010000089.1:2209-8304 GCA_964494265.1 uncultured Bacteroidales bacterium | reverse complement strand
TAGATTTTTTCAAAGCAATCATGTTCAATTGAAAACTTTGTTCCTAAATTCAAGTTTTCATAAAAACATTTATTAATAATGTAAATTCCCCCGTTTATATATCTCGATGATTTGACAAAATTCTTTTCATGAAATCCCGTAATTCGGTTTTCCGAGTCAGTTTCAACTGATCCAAACCTTGAAACATCTTCAAGAAAACGCAATGAAAGTGATATTTTTGAATCTTTATTTTTATGAAAATTATAATATTCTAATAAATCAACTTCAAACATTGTGTCACCATTTAAAACATATGCTTCATTGCCATCAATATTTTTTAAAGCATTTTTGATTCCACCTCCTGTCCCAAGCGGTTCATTTTCTATGGCATACGAAATTGCAATTGTTTTGAACCGGCTACCGAAATATGATTGAATGAATTCGTTTTTATATCCGACTGAAAAAACAATTTTATCAATTCCAAATCTAAGCAAATAATTCAACTGAAATTCTAAGAAAGGTTTTCCGTTTATCAAGGCCATTGATTTTGGAACTTCCTTAACAACTGATTTCAATCTGGTGCCAAAACCTCCTGCAAGAATTACTGCTTCATTTATCATTTTGGGAAGATATTTTTTTCGATTAATTCGCAAATTATATGTCCAACCAAAATATGAGCTTCCTGGATTCGCGGAGTATCAAGCGAAGGCATTTTTAAAATTAAATCGCAAGAATTTAGCATTTTTCCGCCCGTTTGATTTGACATGCCTATGCTAATCATTTTCTGTTTTTGGGCCTGATCAAAAGCCTTCAAAATATTTGGTGAATTCCCGGATGTTGAAATGCCAATAATTACATCCCCCTCACGGCCTTTAGCTTTCACGAGACGAGCATAAATTTCATCGTAAGAATAATCGTTCGCAACAGCAGTCAGATAAGAAGTATTTACGTGAAGTGCTTCGGCAAAAAGCGGATCTCGGTCATAATAAAACCGCCCCGATAGCTCTGCGGCAAGATGTTGCGCATCGGCTGCACTTCCACCATTTCCGCAAAACAGAATTTTTCCTCCGTTTTTCAAGCAGTTTGTACTAATTTCTACAACTTTATCAATTGTTTCCAACAAAAGTTCATCATTCAATATTTTTTGTTTTAATTCAATTGAATCAATAATTGCTTCAGAAATTCTTTTTGTCATTATATTTTTATTTTCAATTAATTAAGAAATGAATCATGCTTTTTGAAAAACTTCCCAACTGACAACTTCATCTATTTTCTTTCTTAGTTTTTCATGGCGATTAACATCAACTTCATCGGCAGGATAACCTAATGGAAGAATTACAATGGGTTCAATGTTTTCGGGCAATTTCAAAATTTCGGAACATTTATCTTTATCAAAATTGCAAACCCAGCAAGTAGCAAGACCTAATTCAGTAGCTTGAAGCGTAATATGATCGGCAGCAATAGCGGCATCGATATCACAATGGTCTTTGCCATCTTTTTTTCTTTTCCATGATTTTTTGTGATCGCCGCAAATAATGATTAAAACAGGGGCTTCCTTAATCCACTCTCGATCGTAAGTTTCCCAAAGTTTTTTGAGATTGGCCTCATCTTCAATTACTATGAATTGCCATGGTTGAAAGTTAACCGCCGAAGGAGCAATTCGGCCTGCTTCTAAAACTTTATAAATTTCATCCTTTTCAATTTTTTTGTTCAAATATTTTCGGGATGAATATCTTTTTTTTGCAAGTTCAATAAATTCCATAAAAAATTCTAAATTATTTTCTTTTACAATTAAAAACTTCTGCAAATATATACAAACTAATGTTTGAATTATGAAATTTCTTAAATCCGAAATATTTATTTATAAATAAGAAATCTAATAATGAATTAATTAAAGCCAGAATATTGCTAAAAACAAGAATTAAAATAATTAATTTAACTATTAGTTTTTTTGAAGGACTTTTTGTATATTTGATACCTTGAAAATTAATATAAAAATAATTATAATATTTAACCAATATAATTATGGAAAAAACGTCATTAAAAAAAGCATTAATTGAAGAATGTTTAAAAAGACAAACCGAAAATGCTAAAGCAATTGAAATTGCCATAAAAGAATTGCAAAAAAGTGCTAATGACTATGGGCAGCCGAAAGACAGATATGATTCATACAGAGTTCAATTGCTGAGAAAAAGAGATATGCTTGCCAAACAACTCGAAAACTCTTTGAGCCAAATATCCGTTTTACATAAAATTGATCCTTTGATTGATCATGATGACGTGCATTTTGGTGCTCTAGTAATTACTAATGAACAAAAAATATTTGTATCTATTAGCTTAGGTAAAATTAATTATAATAATGAGGAATATTTTGCCATTTCAACTTTAGTTCCATTTTTTCAGGCAATGAAAGAAAAAAGAAAAGGAGAAATATTTAAATTCAGAGAAAAGGAAATTGAGATTCTTGATATTTTTTAATCACTCAAACTTAATAATTGAAGGACGAGTAAAATCAAAATTATTAAATCTATAAGAACTTTCGCCTGAAACACTAAAATCCAGATGTTTGCTGCCATCATGAACGATTGGGAAATATGCTAATCGAATTTGAATAGTTCTGAAAACAAGGCTTTCGTTTCTAATTCTGATTCCGGGGCCAATTCCGAGATATAGTTTATTTGAGAAAATTGATTCGTCCTCAAGACCGACTAAACCCATATCCATAAAAAAGTAAAATGAAAAATGAAATCCAAGAACTTTAATAGGTGTATAGGCCAGAGTTTCAAAATTAACCCAAAGGCGTTTCTTGCCAATTATCGAATCTCTCGCTAATCCTGATAATCCGGGGTCTTGACTCAAACCTATGTTAATGTCATCTAATTGATTAATTCCTTGTGTATAGTTTAGGCTCACAAAGTGTCGAGCGCTAAATTTTTCATAGTTATATAGTTTTGTTATAAAATCCATTTCAAATTTTAAAGTACCTTCTTCCATTTTGTTATCATTTAAGAAGCCACCAATATTCGACGACACATAATAATAGCCAAAGTTCTTTAAATAATCTCCTTTTGCAAGTTTTAACCCAAAATACGGCCTGTTGTAAAGTTCACCTATTTCGTAACCGCCCGTAAAGGCAAGTAAAAAACCATAAGGAATGTCTTCAGTTGATCCATACCCATAAATATAATTTCCAATATAATAGTCTTGTTTTGAAAATGATAGGCTTCCAAGTAATTTTGTTGAATTCATATATTGTTGGTTGGTATCAGCATCGACTATTGGGCGTGTGTAATATGATTCTCTTAACATCCTACCCGAGAAAAACAAATATTCGGGTGTCTTGTTTCCGGCATTTTCTTCCGTCAAATTTATACTTTGACCTATAGAAATATCTTGAGTATTATATTTGATTGTATTTGTTGCCATCAAAGAATCGTCATTATACACAAAAGCAAATTCTCTTGTTTTTTTTAATTCGAGATAAGCGGTTGTCGTTACTTTTAAAGGAATAAATCTTCGCTCAAATTTTATCCCATAATCGGTTTTTTCTTTTTCGTCGTCATCCTGATTATAATAAATTTCACCATCGAAAAAGCTTCCTTGAATGTTTTCAATTTTATAAGCTGCTTCTTTGAATTTAAGAAAAGGTTTTTGTGTTGATTTAAAATCAATTGTAGTAGAAATTTTATTTCCGTAACCAAGAAAGTTAACGTCCCACATTTTTATAGAACCGTTTTTTAAGCCTTTTATAGCTAAATTAATTCCCAAGGGAAAAACATCTTTGGTAAGGATTAATACATCAACTGAATCATTTTCTGCATTATATAAAATAATTTTTGCATCGCTAAAATTTGGTAAATTTCTTAACAATCTTTCATTATTAGAAAAAATAAATGAATTTACTTTTCCACCTTTTTTGAATAAAAGATTCTTCTTTATGACTGAAATTTTAGTTCTTATATGAATTTTGTTTCCAGTTTTTTCAAACCAATTATCAGCTTTTCTAGAAGTATCATTAACCGAAGGGCCAAAAACATCAAGTTGTTGAAATTTAATATTCCTGATAATGTCGCCATTATATTTATCAAAACTTTTCTCGCCTTTCTCTATTTTAATGGTGTCTAATATTGATTCTTTCCCTTCTTGAAAAAAAGTGAGCTTGTATAACTCTTTGGTAATTTTGTTTTTATAAGCTTTTTCTTTAACATTATTGTAAAACCGATTGGTTTTTAAATCTTTATTGTTTTGAATGATTGAATCCGGTAAACATAATGTTGTATCATTTTTAATAATAATTTTTGATCCACCCATTCTAAATTCGGCTCCTTTACGTAAAAAAATACTATCACAGCCTGTTTCAGTCTTTTTATCCTGGGAATAAATAAAAGAAACCAGAAAAATAAAAAATAGGGTGTATAAATATTTCATAGCCATTTTCCGCATAGGAACATTCAATCAAAAATATTGAATTTCAATAATTTGATTTGTGTCAAAATTAATCCTAAAAGTTTATAATAATAAGCCCAAGGATTTAATAATATTATCCAATTTTGAATCTAAAATTGAATTTATTTCATCAAACTTATTCTTATCTTCAAGCGAAGACTTAACTCCAAAATAAAATTTGATTTTGGGTTCGGTCCCGGATGGGCGGATACTAATTTTGCTTCCATCTTCTAAAAAGAATTGTAAAACATTTGATTTCGGAAGGAAGATCGGTTTTTCGGCTCCGGTTCTTAAATCAATTTCTTTTTGAAGAAGATAGTCTTTGATTACCTGTACATTAGAATTATTTATTGATTTAGGTGGATTATTTCTGTAGTCAATCATCATTTGTTGAATTTCTTCAGAACCCGATTTCCCCTTCCATACAACCGATAATAATTTCTCTTTATAAAAGGAAAATTCGTGATAAACATCAATTAATGTTTCGTATAAAGTTTTACCGTTTTCGGCAGCCCAAGCAGCGATTTCAGCGATTATTGAACAAGAAATTACTGCATCTTTATCTCTTACAAAATCACCAACTAAAAAGCCGTAACTTTCTTCTCCTCCTCCGATAAATGTTTTAATTCCTTCGTTTTGCTTAATGATATCGGCAATGTATTTAAAACCGGTCAAAACATCGAATGATTCAACTCCGTTTTTAATAGCAATGTCTTTTAACAATTCGGAAGTTACAATTGTTTTAACGATAAATTCATTTCCGCTAAGTTTCTTGTTTTCTTTCCATTTTCTTAGCAAATAATAAATCAATAATGAGGCCGCCTGGTTACCATTTAAAAGTATAAATTCGTTATTATTATCCTTCACGGCTATTCCAACTCTGTCGGCATCAGGATCGGTAGCCATCACAAGTGCTGCATCAATTTCATTTGCCTTTTTAATTGCAAGACTCAGGGCAGCAGGCTCTTCGGGATTAGGTGATTTTACGGTTGGGAAATTCCCATCAGGGATTTTCTGCTCATCTACTTCAAAAACATTTTCAAAACCAAACTTTTTTAAACTTTCAGGTACCAGCCTTGTTCCTGATCCATGAATCGGAGTGAAAACAATTTTCAAATCCTTGTGTTTTTTAATAATTTCCGGTGAAAGTGATAATTCCTTGATTTTTTCAAGATAAACTTTATCAATACTTTCACCAATTATTTCAATATTTTCAGGTTTCCCTTCAAATTTAACTTCCTCAATGCCTTTAATTTTTTTAACTTCTTCGATAACATTTTTATCGTGAGGGCTAATCAATTGGCCTCCATCATCCCAATAAGCTTTGTAGCCGTTATATTCCTTTGGATTATGTGATGCCGTAATCACAATTCCGCTTTGGCATTTCAGATATCGAACTGCAAACGAAAGTTCAGGGGTTGGCCGTAAGTCATCAAAAAGAAATACCTTAAAATTATTCCCTGAAAATACTTCAGCCGTAATTTGAGCAAAATATTTACTGTTGTTTCTTGAATCATAGGCAATTGCAGTTTTTATTTGTTCAATATCCGGAAACATTTTTTTCAAATAATTCGCAAGCCCCTGAGTAGCCATTCCAACAGAATATTTATTCATTCGGTTTGTCCCAACGCCCATTATTCCTCTTAAACCTCCAGTACCAAATTCCAAAT
>CAZBSL010000089.1:0-2109 GCA_964494265.1 uncultured Bacteroidales bacterium | reverse complement strand
GTTTTAATCTTAGTTTTATTTAGAACACTATAAATAGGACGAGCAGCAGGAGTCGGATAATCTTTTGTTTCAATCGGGTTTATTATGCAATCAATATTTTTTAATTCAACAATTGTTTTCGCAAAATCATACCAACTAATTATTCCTTCATTTGAAAAATGGTAGGTTTGAATTGAATTGGTTTTTTTATAATTGGAAATTATATGTAAAATCGTGTTTGCAAGATCATTTGCATAGGTTGGAGTTCCAACCTGATCGGATACAACGTTAAGGAAATCACGCTCCTGAGCATACTTAATAATTGTTTTCACGAAATTTTTACCAAATTCTGAATATAACCAAGAAGTCCGAATAATTATGGCATCTTTCGCATAATTTTTAAGTTGAATTTCTCCTTCAAGTTTCGTTTTTCCATACCAGGAAATCGGATTGGTCCGGTCATCCTCATTATAAGGTTTATAATTTCTACCATCGAAAACATAGTCGGTTGAAATATGAATTAGTGTCGCATTATTTTGAGCCGAAATTTGTGCAAGATTTTTTACTGCTTCTGAATTTATCAAAGTTGATAATTTCTTTTCTTTTTCGGCTAAATCAACATTTGTGTATGCAGCACAATTTATGATAAAATCAATTTTTCTTTTATTGAAGAAATCTTCAATATCCTTTTGTTTAGCAATATTAAGCTCCTTAACATCTGTAAAAATAAAATGATGTTGAGGATAATTGACTGATAATTTTGAAATTTCGTTTCCTAATTGTCCGGCACTTCCTGTAATAAGTATTTCACTCATCGGATATTAATTAATTGTAAGAAATAATTACTCCTTATAATATTGATTTAAAATATTCAATTGTTTTTGTCAAACCTTCTTCAAGTTGAATTTTTGGTTCCCAGTCTAACTCTTTTTTCGCTAATGTGATATCGGGGCGCCTTTGCATAGGGTCGTCAGCAGGAAGTGGTTCAAAAACAATCTTTGATTTTGATTTAGTCAGCTTTATAACCTTTTCGGCCAATTCAATCATAGTAAATTCATTAGGATTCCCGATATTCACAGGGCCGATAAAATCGTCTCTTGTGGCCATCAATCTAATCATGCCTTCAATATTGTCGTCAACATATTGAAAACTTCTGGTTTGCATTCCATCCCCAAAAACAGTTATGTTTTTTCCATTAAGTGCCTGAACAATAAAGTTTGAAACAACCCGACCATCGTTAGGATGCATTCTTGGGCCATAGGTATTAAAAATTCGCATTATCTTTATTTTCACATTATTTTGAATATGATAATCCATGAATAATGTTTCGGCACACCGTTTTCCTTCATCATAACAAGATCTGATTCCTATCGGATTCACATGCCCCCAATAACTTTCTGTTTGAGGATGAACCTCGGGATCACCGTAAACTTCGCTTGTGGAAGCTTGCAAAATCTTAGCTTTTATGCGTTTAGCAAGACCAAGCATGTTAATTGCACCAGCTACCGAAGTTTTAACTGTTTTAATTGGATTGTATTGATAATGAACCGGTGAAGCAGGACAGGCAAGATTAAAAATTTCATCAACTTCAATAAAAAAAGGCATAGTTACATCATGTCGAATGACTTCAAAATATGGATTATCAAGAAATTGAATAATGTTTCTTTTTTGTCCTGTAAAATAATTATCCAAACAGATAACATAGTTTCCATCTTTAAGAAGACGTTCAACAAGATGCGAGCCTAAAAAACCCGCCCCTCCGGTAACTAAAATTTGTTTTTTCATATTTGATTTTATTAAGAAATATTCCTATTGTATTTATTATAATTAATTTGTTTTTAAACCAATACAAAAATAATCTATTTCAAGTTTTTTCATTTCATGGAAATCATAAAGATTTCTACCATCAAAAATCACATTTCCTTTTAATAACCTTTTAATTATCTTAAAATTAGGAAATTTGAATTCAGGCCAATCAGTCAATATTAATAAAGCATCAGCATCGATTAATGCCTCATATTGATCATCGGAATAATCAACTGTGTCTCCAATTCTTCGTTTTGATTCTTCAATCGCAACAGGGTCATAAGCAATAATTTTCGCACCTGCATCCAATAAATGCTTAATAAT
>CAZBSL010000088.1:3598-11458 GCA_964494265.1 uncultured Bacteroidales bacterium | reverse complement strand
CATCTTGAAAATGTTTCGGTTTTTCAGAAGAAAATATTGATACTCTCAAGGGTGAGTTTGCAAATATTTCCCGGAGAATTTATTTACATAATCGGGAAAACAGGAACAGGCAAAAGCAGTTTATTAAAAACTTTATATTCTGAAATTCCATTAATGGAGGGCGAAGCAATTGTTGCAGGCTACGATTTAAAAAAAATAAAAACTAAAGAAGTTCCCTTTCTTCGCCGAAAACTCGGTATTGTTTTTCAAGACTTTCAACTGCTCATCGACAGAACAGTAAACGATAATCTTTCTTTTGTTTTGAAAGCAACCGGTTGGAAAAATCATAATGAAATTATGGACCGCATTCAGTTGGTTTTACAAAAAGTGGGCATACCGACAAAAGGTTTTAAAATGCCACATCAATTATCAGGTGGCGAACAACAAAGAGTAGCAATTGCAAGAGCTTTGCTTAATGACCCGGAAATTATTCTCGCCGACGAGCCGACAGGTAATTTAGATCCTGAAACATCTCAGGGTTTAATGAAATTACTTTTTGATATTAGTGAATCGGGAAGAGCCGTATTGATGGCAACTCATAATTATTCTATAATACAAAAGTTTCCTGCAAAAATATTGAAATGTGAGGATGGAAACGTTATTTTTTCAGGAAATGAGACTAAGTAAACGTTCAACATTTTCATTGTTTGAATAATGTTTCTGAAGTTTTTCCTTGCGTTTTTCAAGCTGTGAAACATCAAATTCCATTGAAAACAATTTTTTAATCTTTTCTATTAATTCCCCTGCCGAATTTGACTTAAAACAGAGTTCATCAAGGCCTGTCCCTTTCAGCATTTCATTATTAACCAAACAAAATCGCCCGTTATATAAAACATTTAGAAGTTTAAGTTTTAAACCCGTAGCTTGAAAAGTAACTAAAACATTTATATGGGCTTCTCTAATCAATCCAAACATTTTCTCGTCGGAGGGATTTGAAATTAACTCCACATTTTTATTTTCATCAACAAGTTTTTGAATATTTTGAGGAGGATTTGAGCCGGCTATTATCAATTTATAATCAAGGTATTTAAAAACTTCATTAATTAAAAATGAGGCTGCATAAGCATTTTCCGGCACTTCGATATTTCCGTGATATAAAGCATATTTTCCTTTTCCGGCTTTAACTTCAAAACAATTATTGGCATGAAAACTGGGCAGAAAGTATATTTTTTTATTTTTGAAATGTTTTTTTAAATAATCGGTATCATGCTGTGAAACAACCAACATCATCGAAGCATGCTTTAAAATGTTTTGATACGATCTAAGTCGCATGCTTTCAGTTAAAAAATAAATTTTTTTGAAAATATTTTTTTCAACTTTATATAAATTATAATAATATTTATGCTCAATATTGCTTTCGCGATAAATTTTCATACGATTTTTTAAACGCTTATCGCTAATAGCATAGCAGGAATGCAAACCCTCAAACAATATCGGGAAATCATCCTTAAGTAAATTTGTTACCATTTCTTCCGAACGACGACTATTAACAATGTAGGGCTTAAAACTTAAGCCTGAAACAAGTCCGAGTTTCCGTTCGTAATAATATACTTTTGAGCAATATTTTTCAAGAATGGGAGCACGATCACGCCCTGGGTATTCAAAACAATGCAAAATAATTTTTATACCCTTTTTATGAAGTGCTATTATTTTATAATAAACATCAATTACGCCCCCATAATTCGGTGGATAGGGAATATCAAAAGCAACTATATGTAAAGAATTATTTGACAATTTTTTATTTTTTTTTAAAACTTGGAATATACTTCCACCAAAACCTTTTCCTCATTTTCCCAATTAAAATCATTTGCTGCAAATTTAATGTTTTGCTTCCAAAGTTCCGACTTTTCTGTGTCGGAAAATATCTGGTTAATTTTCCCTGCAATATGTTTTGGATCGTGATTTTCAATTAATTCACCAATCTGATATTTTTCTATTATTTTTCTCATTTCTATCAAAGGAGAAGCCAACACTGGGAGCCCGGCATGAATATAATCGAAAAATTTATTTGGCAAACTAAACCTATAATTTATATTTGTATCCTTATCTAAAGTAACTCCAATGTCGGCAAGAGAAGTATATGCAAATAATTGCTCGAAAGGCAACTTATGAATAAACATTACTTTTTCCTGTAAGCCGTAATCTTCAGTCATTTTTTTCAATATACCGATAACATCTCCACCTCCTATTATCAGCAAAATTGCATTTTCGACATATTGCATTGCTTCTACTAACTCCTCGGCTCCTCTATCCACATTTATTCCAGCTCCTTGTAAAAGAATGATTTTTTTATCCTCCGGCAAATTAATATCTTTCCTTGTTTTTTTTGCTATATAATTAGGTTTTGGAGATATATTTCTAACGACTCTTACTTTTACATCATACTTTTTTTCAAACAAATCGGCTATTGATTGATTTACCGTAAAAACATATTTCAACCTGGGAAAAATCAAAGCCTCAATTTTTTTCCAAATTCCCTGCACAAATTTCCGATTTACTAATTCTGGAGTTTCGGTAAAATATTCATGACTATCATAAACAATCGGAATATTTTTTAACTTATGAATCAGAAAATTAGGCATTAAAGTATCCAAATCATTTGAAACCAGCAAATTTGATTTCTTAAATAAAAGCAATAAAAACAATCTGAAATTAAATTCAGCATAAAAAAAGGGCCCTTTTTCAAATAATAAGTGCATTCGAACCATTTTATAATCTCGCTTTCCAAGAGCAAGACTGTCTCTTTTTTTTCTTCCTACTAAAGTTACATCCCAACCAAGTTTAACTAAAGTATTTGACACTTTATCAACCCTTCTATCAGTTGATAAATCATTAATCACAGAAATTATTGCTTTTCGCACAGCTTTGGTTCTTTGCTATTGGACATTTTATTTGTCAAAAATACTTATTCTTTTTGGATAAATCATTTTGATTCGATTATCTTTGATTCAAAATTAACAGAATTGATAGTAAAAGAAAATATTTCATTAAAAGCATTTAACACTTTTGGAATTGATGTGAAAGCAAGATATTTTGTTGAAATTAATTCGGAAAAAGATATTTTTTCGTTTCTAAAATTTATAAAAGAAAGTGAAAAAGAATTTTTGATTCTTGGAGGAGGAAGCAATATTTTGTTTTCAAAAAATTTTGAAGGAATAGTTGGAAAGATTAATAATAAAGGGATAAGGATTTGCAAGGAAGATGATAATTATGTTCAGTTAAAGGTTAAAGCAGGTGAAGAATGGGATAATCTTGTAGATTTTTGTGCAAATAACAATTTTAACGGAATAGAAAATCTATCTATGATTCCGGGCACTTGCGGTGCTGCACCCATCCAAAATATTGGAGCTTACGGAACAGAATTAAAAGACGTCCTCGTCGAACTTGAGGCAATTGATATTGAAAGCGGAAAAACAAAAATTTTCCATAATAATGGTTGCGAATTTTCTTACCGAAACAGTATTTTTAAAAACAAATTAAAAGGAAAATTTCTAATCACCTCAATTACTCTCGAACTTTCCAAAAAACCGATTTTTAAAATTGATTATGGCACTATTAAAGAAGAAATAAAAGAATTAAACGAACAAAGACTTTCTGCAAAAGTAATTCGGACAGCTATTTGCAATATTCGTAGGAGAAAACTTCCCGATCCTTTGGAAATTGGCAATGCCGGTAGTTTCTTCAAAAATCCTATAGTTTCAGATTTAATGTTTCAAGAAATTGAAGAATCCTTCCCTGAAATCAAGTCATTTTCTCATGAAAATAATACATTAAAACTTTCAGCCGCCCAACTTATTGAATTGTGTGGATGGAAAGATAAGAAAATCGGAAACGTAGGTACATACGCCAATCAATCTTTAGTTTTAGTGAACTATAGAAATGCATCGGGAGAAGAAATAATCTTGTTTGCGAATATGATAAAACAATCGGTTTTTAAAAAATTTGGAATAAAACTTGAAAATGAGGTTAACCAAATCTAAGTTTTTTTTTATATCTTTGATTTTGTTTGCAATACGAAAATAGCACGTAATTAATCAACCTCAAATTAATCCAAAATATTATTTTTTAAAGATCAATTTGTTAAAAGAAAATTATTTTTAAAAAAAGCTCATAATTACTTGGAAATATCAATTAAGAAAATGTAATTTTGCACTGTGAATTAAATAACATTGTTATTTTATAACAAATATAATAAAAATAAATAAAAAATATAAGAAATGAACTTAGAGAAATTTATGAATGGCCTGGAAAAGAAACATCCGGGAGAACTTGAATATCTTCAAGCCGTTCGCGAAGTTTTAGAATCAATAGAAGATGTAGTGAATGAAAATCCTCATTTCGAGACATCCGGTATAATTGAAAGAATTGTCGAGCCTGACAGAATTTTAACTTTCAAAGTGCCATGGGTAGATGATAATGGAAAAGTTTATGTTAACCTCGGTTATCGTATACAATTTAACAATGCAATTGGGCCTTACAAAGGTGGTTTACGATTTCACCCAAGTGTAAATCTTAGTATCTTAAAGTTTTTAGGATTCGAGCAAATTTTCAAAAACAGCCTTACATCTCTCCCAATGGGAGGAGGAAAAGGTGGTTCTGATTTCGACCCAAAAGGAAAATCAGATAATGAAATAATGCGTTTTTGCCAGGCATTTATGATGGAACTTTGGAGACTTATCGGCCCCGATACCGATGTCCCTGCCGGTGATATTGGTGTTGGCGGAAAAGAAATCGGTTTTTTATTTGGAATGTATAAGAAATTAGCTCAGGAACATACAGGTGTTTTAACCGGAAAAGGGCTAAATTGGGGCGGAAGCCTTATCAGACCGGAAGCAACAGGTTTTGGTGCAGTTTATTTTGCTAAAGAAATGCTCAAAACTAAAGGCGAAACTTTTGAAGGTAAAACGGTAGCTATTAGTGGTTTTGGTAATGTTGCTTGGGGAGCAGCTCAAAAAGTTACCGAATTAGGTGGTAAAGTTGTTACTTTATCAGGTCCTGACGGTTACATCTATGATCCGGAGGGTGTTTCAGGTGAAAAAATCAAATATATGCTTGAACTTAGAGCTTCAAATCAGGACATCGTAAAACCATATTCTTATGAATTTCCTGAAGCAAAATTCTTTCAGGGGAAACATCCATGGGAAGTAAAATGCGATGTTGCCATACCTTGTGCAACTCAAAATGAGTTAAATAAAGAAGATGCCGAAACATTAGTGAAAAACGGATGTATTTGTGTGGCCGAAGGTGCAAACATGCCTTCTACACCTGAAGCTGTTGAGGTATTCCTTGAAAACAAAATTTTATTCGGACCCGGAAAAGCTGTTAACGCAGGTGGTGTTGCAACTTCAGGACTCGAAATGTCACAAAATTCTATGAAACTCGGTTGGCCGGCAAATGAGGTTGACGATCGTTTACATCATATTATGATTACTATTCACGAATCTTGTGTTAAACACGGGAAAGATAGTGAAGGTTATGTTAATTATGTTAAAGGTGCAAACATTGCAGGTTTCTTAAAAGTTGCTAATGCAATGATTGACCTTGGTGTTTTGTAAAATCTATTTAATTTTTACATATAAAGCTTCCAATCGGTTTATTCCGGTTGGAAGCTTTTTTTTTAAAACGATTTAGGAAATCACAAATCAGGGCGTTGCAAAACGTAGAGTGATGGCATGCCTTGTCTCTATTTCAATGCATCCAATTGTTCTTCAATAACTTTTATTTTTGATTCGGCGTCGGATTGTTTTTTACGTTCCATTTCAACTACCTTTTCGGGTGCATTATTTACAAAGCGTTCATTAGAAAGTTTTTTTGAAACTGAAATCAAAAAACCTTTAGTATATTTTAAATCTTCTTCAAGTTTTTTAATTTCCGCTTCCAAGTCAAGCGAATCGCTCATCGGAACAAAAAACTCAGTGGATTTTACAATAAACGACATCGAGCCCTCAATCTTTTCATCTGTATAATCAATCTTGTTCAAATTACAAAGCTTGGAAATCAGGCTATCGAAAGTAATATCAGGGGTTTCGTTATTATTCTTTTTTATAAAAAGCTCAAGTTCTTCCTTGTTAGGGATATTTTTTTCTTTCCTGAAATTTCTGATTGAAATAATCACTTCTTTAGCAAATTCAAATTGATTGAGAATAGATTTATCGGTTTTGCCACTTTTAGGCATTTCAGAAATCATGATGCAGTCACCCTCATCTCTGTCTTTTAATAAATGCCAAATTTCTTCGGTTATAAAAGGCATGAAAGGATGTAGAATTTTCATAATTTTTTCAAAAAACTTAATACTGCTCTCAAGAGTGTTTTTATCGATAGGTTTCTGATAAGCAGGCTTTATCATTTCCAGATACCATGAGCAGAAA
The DNA here is from genome assembly GCA_964494265.1 of uncultured Bacteroidales bacterium. Taxonomy (GTDB): domain Bacteria; phylum Bacteroidota; class Bacteroidia; order Bacteroidales; family JAEINX01; genus JAEINX01. Next base: position 5,051 of record CAZBSL010000088.1, on the reverse strand, counting down.
TCATCCCAAATCAATTTATAGGTAAGCATCAAAGCATCCGAAATTCGATATTTTGAAAAATGATCGTCAAGAATTTTTATTGTGGAATTCCATTTAGCTTCAAACCATTCGATTGAAATTTTACTTGATTGAGGTTGTTCAAGATTTTCATCAACTGTCCAACCTTTTATTAATCGAAGAGCATTCCAAATTTTATTGCTAAAATTCCTTCCCTGTTCGCATAATATTTCATCGAAAGGCAAATCGTTTCCGGCAGGTGAAGTCAAAAGCATCCCTACTCTTACACCATCCGCACCATAAATTTTCATTAACTTTATAGGATCAGGTGAGTTGCCAAGCGATTTCGACATTTTTCTACCTTGCTTATCGCGTACTATTCCGGTTAAATAAACATTCTTGAAAGGAATATTATTTCTGTATTCCAATCCAGCCATGATCATTCGGGCCACCCAAAAGAATAAAATTTCGGGAGCTGTTATTAAATCATTTGTAGGATAATAATATTTAATGTCTTCATTTTCAGGAAAACGAATGCCGTCGAAAACCGAAATAGGCCAAAGCCATGACGAAAACCATGTATCCAAAACATCCTCATCCTGTCGAATGTCATCTATTTTAAGTTCAGGCAAATCAAATTGTTTCTTTGCAATTTCATAAGCTTCTTCCTTGTTTTTGGCTACAAGCATTTCCTTGTTTGGAAGATAATAAACCGGAATCCTCTGTCCCCACCAAAGCTGGCGCGAAATGCACCAATCTTTGCAATTTTCCATCCAATGCCGATAAGTATTTTTGAATTTCTTTGGGTAGAATTTAATGGTATCGTCCATAACTATATCAAGTGCGGGTTTTGCCAATTCCGACATTTTCAAAAACCATTGCAACGATAGCTTGGGTTCAATAACCTCATCGGTTCGTTCCGAAAAACCGACTTTATTTATGTAGTCTTCAATTTTTACAAGATGTCCTTTTTCTTTTAATTCCTTAACTATTTCATCACGAACAACAAATCTGTCTTTCCCGATAAAAAGTTCGGCTTTCTCATTAAGAGTTCCGTCATCATTAAAAATATCAATTGTGTCAAGCTTATGCTTAATGCCAATATTATAGTCGTTTATATCGTGGGCGGGAGTGATTTTCAGACAACCTGTTCCAAATTCTCGGTCAACATATTCATCCTGAATTATAGGAACCGAGCGATTTACTAAAGGAATAATAGCATTTTTTCCGGCGAGATGTTGAAATCTTTCATCGTCGGGATGAACACAAACAGCCGTATCGCCGAGTATGGTTTCGGGACGTGTTGTGGCAATAGTAAGCCATTGGTCGTCCTCACCTTCAATTTTATATCTGAAATAAAATAATTTTGATTGTACTTCTTTATGAATAACTTCCTCATCGGAAAGAGCAGTCAATGCTTTTGGGTCCCAATTCACCATACGAACTCCGCGATAAA
>CAZBSL010000088.1:1762-3498 GCA_964494265.1 uncultured Bacteroidales bacterium | reverse complement strand
ACCCAACAAGTATTTTTTCCCTGCAAACGAGCACGCCTTACTAAAACATCCTGAATTGTGTTGTTCAACATATGGCCCATGTGCAATACTCCGGTAACGTTAGGAGGCGGAATTGCAATGCAATATGGTTCTCTTTCATCAGGAAGAGATTTAAAATATTCTCTATCCATCCAATACTTATACCATTTATCTTCAGTTGTTGCCGGATTATATTTGCTGGGTATCTCCATTTCTATATTTTCTAATACTTAATTTGAATAATTTTTATTTTCACATTGAATCTGCAAAAGTAGAAAAAATCAGAATAGATAGCTGTGTAAAGTCTTCCGGTAGAATTTTTTTTCAGATTTTTTTTATCATAGAATTAAAATAATATAAGTTATTAAAAATATTAAAATCTAATCAATTATTAGAAATAAATGCCCTAATTTTGCCAAATATTTTACAAAAGATAAATAAATTGCGTTTTTATGCTAAGCAGAAGATATCTTCGGATAAAAGTTTTACAATCAATATATGCGTTTATTCAATCCAATAACGACAGAATTGATGTTGGAGAAAGACAATTGTTGACTAATTTAAATAAGATATTTGAGTTATACATCCACCAAATTTCTCTTTTACTTGCAATTGTAAATTTTGCCAAACAAAGGTTGGAAGAAAGTAAGAAAAAATATTTCCCGACTGAAAACGATATTAATCCGAACAGAAAATTTGTTGATAATCGTTTTATTACTCAAATAGGGGAAAACAGAGAATTCCAAAAAAAAGAAGATTCTCTAAAAATTTCATGGAAAAGTGAAGAAGAATTGATCAGAAGAATTTATAGTAATATTCGTCAAAGCAATGATTTTATTGAATATATGAACTCTCCTGATGAATCTTATAAAGCAGATAAAGAAATAATCGTTAAAATATTTATGAATTGTATTGCCGAATCCGAATCTCTGCAATATTACTTTGAAGAAAAAAATATTAATTGGGTTGTTGATTATCCGACTTCAATAATGATGCTGATAAAAACTATTAACTCATTCAAAGAAAGTGATGATGAGTTCAAAGCCTTACCTAAACTTTTCAAAAGCGAAGAAAGCAAGGATAATGAAGATGTTGATTTTATAATTCGATTATTCAGAAAATCAATACTCAATCGTGAAGAATTCAGCAAATTAATTTCCGAAAAAGTTAAAAATTGGGAAATCGAACGTTTGGCAATTATGGATATAATCATTTTAGTTATGGCTATGACTGAAATGATTGAGTTCCCTTCAATTCCAATAAAAGTAACGTTTAATGAGTATATTGACATTTCAAAAAATTATAGCACTCCGAAAAGCAAGGTTTTTATTAATGGGATGTTAGATAAACTGTTCGTTGACCTTAAAGAAAATAACAGGATAACAAAGACAGGACGAGGACTAATTGAATAAGCCCCTTTAATCTGATTTTCATAATTTGAAGAAATTAATAATGGAGATTATTTAATCATCCTCCGAAAAAAGTCCGGGCCTGCGTCTCTGAGTTCGCTCAATTGATTTTTCTAATTTCCATTTTTGAATTTCTTTTTCATTTCCCGAAAGGAGAATATCGGGCACTTTCATTCCTTTGTATTCACGTGGCCTTGTATAAACCGGAGGTGAAATTAAATTATTTTGAAAAGAATCTGACAAGGCAGAAGTTTCATCGTTTAGAACACCCGGAATCAGCCTTGTGATTGAATCGACAAAAACCATGGC
>CAZBSL010000088.1:0-1662 GCA_964494265.1 uncultured Bacteroidales bacterium | reverse complement strand
TCAACCATCATAACCATACCTGCTCCACCACTAAAAGCATAATCATCAACACTTTTATGTTTATTTTTTGAGAAATCACGAAGATTATGGAAAAATATATTAATCAGCTTCTTTTCTTTAGCACGTTTAATGATCGAATGAGAAAAAGGCCCCTCAAACATTTCAGGAAATATGCTTATTATATCAATTCGCATTCTTTTGATTTTTGCAAAAATAATAAGTATTTTAAAGAAAAGGCTAAATAAATTATTGCCTGCAGGCACCTATAAAATGTATTGGACATTTGAACTTGTTCATAATCCGAAAAACCGTTTGGCTTTTTATTGAGAACTAATAAAAAAAAATAGATTAGAATTAATAATTTTTTTCTATTTTTACACATTAATTTTTGATGAAAAACCTAAAAACCTAATAATATGAAATTCATAGTATCAAGTTCAACATTATATAAAAACTTACAAGCGTTGAGTGGTGTTTTAAGTTCAAACAACACATTGCCAATTTTGGATGATTTTTTATTTGAGTTGGATGGACAGCGTTTGTCGATCACAGCTTCCGACCTTGAAACAACCATGAAAGTTTCCATTATGCTTGAAAATGCTGAAGAATCCGGTGTAGTTGCAATTCCGGCAAGGATTTTATTGGAAACATTGAAAACTTTTGCTGATATTCCAATTACTTTTTCTATTAATCAGGAAACATTAGGTATAGAAATTTCTGCCGGTGAAGGAAAATTTAAATTATCAGGTCATAACAGCGAAGACTTTCCTCAAACACCTCAATTAGAAGACACAACAACTATCAATATTGATGCCTCGATATTATTAAATGCTTTTAATAAAACTATTTTCGCAACAGGTACTGATGAATTAAGGCAAGTAATGTTGGGTGTATTTTGCGAAATTACTCCAGAGGATATTACTTTTGTTGCTACTGACGCACATAAGTTAGTAAAATATAGAAGAACTGACACAGTTTCCGATAGTTCAGCTTCTTTTATTCTACCCAAGAAGCCAATTAATAATTTAAGAAGTATTCTGTCGGACGATGACACTAAAGTAAAAATTGAATACAATCAAACAAACGCTTCGTTTATCTTTGAAAATGTTATTTTAATTTGCCGTTTAATAGATGGAAAATATCCTAATTACGAAGCTGTTATACCCATAGAGAATTCTAAGAAATTAATTATCGGACGGACTGATTTATTAACTTCTATTAAAAGGGTTGCGCTTTTTGCTAATCAATCGACACATCAGGTTAGATTTACGATTACTGGTAAGGAGCTTCTTCTTACTTCAGAAGACCTTGATTTTTCAAATGAGGCCAAAGAAAGACTTACCTGCAATTATACAGGCGAAGATATTCAGATAGGTTTCAGCTCTAAATTTTTACTGGAAATGTTATCAAATATTGATACTGAACAAGTATGCCTTGAGCTTTCAGAATCAAACAGAGCCGGTTTAGTTCTTCCGGTTGACAATCCAAATGAACATGAGTTTATTCTTATGTTAATTATGCCGGTAATGCTAAATCAGGAGAATTAATTTTCTATCACTCCGCTATTGATTATTTGTTCGGCAACCAATTCAGCTAATTTAGCTGCTCCCTTATCGGTATAATGCACATCATCAATAAAATAATCTAATGTTTTTGGCACTT
>CAZBSL010000087.1:8158-11469 GCA_964494265.1 uncultured Bacteroidales bacterium | reverse complement strand
TAATTTGATAAATTTGCATTTATATAAATCAAAATAATATTTTGTTATTTTATATTAAGAATGTCGAATAAATTTTTTGAAACGCCAATTACCTATTTGCCCGGTGTAGGGCCAAAACGAGCAGAATTGCTTAATAAAGAATTAGGTATTTTTTGTTTTGCAGATTTGCTTACTTATTATCCTTATCGTTATATCGATAAAAGCAAATTCTATAAAATCAATGAAATAAGCATCAATTTACCCTATGTTCAAATAATTGGAAATATCTCCAATATCCAAATTATTGGAAAAACAGTTGGCCAACGTATGACAGCCGAATTATCAGATGAAACCGGAGAAATTGAATTGGTTTGGTTCAAAGGAGTAAAATGGTTGAAAGATAAATTCAAGCCAGATGAAGAATATGTTGTTTTTGGAAAACCTAATGTTTTTAATCGAAAAATAAATATTCCTCATCCCGATGTTTCACTTTTATCTGATGAAAATGAAGGATTAGGCGAATCTCTTTCGGGTTTATATAATTCAACTGAAAAACTAAAATCAAGAGGACTTGACTCAAAAGGTATTGCAAAACTAATGAAGGCCTTAATGTTAAAAGCCAAGGATAAAATTCCTGAAACACTTTCTGAAGATATTTTAAATAAATATAAATTTATATCACGAGATGAAGCAATATCAAATATTCATTTCCCTCAAAATCCGGAAATTTTAAACAAAGCTTCGGTAAGACTGAAATTCGAAGAATTATTTTTCTTGCAGTTGAGCCTGTTAAAACAAAAGCTTATCAGAATTCAAAAATTTAACGGCTTTAAATTTAATATAGTTGGCGATTATTTGAATAGTTTTTATAAAAACCAACTTCCTTTTGAATTAACTAATGCTCAAAAAAAGGTGATACGCGAAATCCGATCTGATTTAGGATCGGGAAAACAAATGAACAGATTGCTTCAAGGTGATGTAGGTAGCGGCAAAACTTTAGTTGCTTTAATGACCATACTGATTGCTTTGGATAATAATTTTCAGACATGTGTCATGGCTCCTACCGAAATATTAGCAAATCAACATTTCGAAACTTTTAAAAAATTATTAAAAGACAGTAGAATTAAGCTTGAATTATTAACCGGTTCAACAAAAACCGCTAAACGAAAAATAATTCACGAAAAACTTTTAAATGGCGAACTTCAAATTTTAATCGGCACACATGCTTTAATTGAAGATGTTGTAAAATTTAAAAATTTGGGACTTGTTGTTATAGATGAACAACATCGTTTTGGAGTTGCACAAAGGGCAAAACTTTGGAAAAAAAATGTCATTCCACCTCATATTCTGGTAATGACGGCTACACCAATTCCCCGAACTCTTGCAATGACTGTTTACGGAGACCTCGATTTTTCCATAATTGATGAATTACCTCCCGGACGTAAAGCAATAAAAACTTATCTTTTTTTCGACTCAAAACGATTAAAATTATTTGGTTTTATTAGAAGAAAAATTCGGGAAGGCCGACAAATTTATATTGTTTATCCATTAATTGAAGAATCGGAGAAATTGGATTTAAAACATTTAATGGATGGATATGAAAGTATTTCGAGAGATTTTCCTTTACCGGATTATGCAATTAGCATTGTTCACGGAAAAATGAAATCAAAAGATAAAGACTTTGAAATGCAGCGCTTTATTAAAGGGGAAACTCAAATTATGGTTGCAACAACGGTCATTGAAGTTGGGGTTGACATTCCAAACGCAACTGTGATGGTAATAGAAAATGCCGAACGTTTTGGTTTATCGCAATTACATCAGTTAAGGGGGCGTGTCGGGCGAGGTGCTGAGCAATCTTTTTGTATTTTGATGGCAGGATATAAACTTACTGCCGAAGGTAAAAAACGCCTTCAAACTATGGTTCAAACTTCTGATGGTTTTGAAATAGCAGAAATGGATCTAAAACTTCGAGGACCCGGCGACTTAGCTGGTACTCAACAAAGCGGAATTCTTGATTTAAAAATTGCAGACATTATTAAAGATGTTGAATTATTAAAACTTGCCCGGTCTTTAGCAACTCAGATTATAAAAGATGATCCTTTTTTTAAAAACGAAAAAAATGAAGTTATTTTTAAACAACTTAAAAATTTAAATAAGAATAAAGCAAATTGGGGACTGATAAGTTGAAATTATTTGTTGGGACTCGCAATCGAAAGTTGAATATAAAAATAAGTTAAATGCTTAAATATTTCAATTAGCCTGTGAACACTTACATATATTTCACTACTTTTGCCCATTAAAAAATTATTCAATTCATGAAAATTTCTTACAACTGGCTCAAGCAATATATAAATATCGAAGTTGAACCGGAAAAATTATCCAAGCTGCTAACCGATTGTGGACTTGAGGTCGAGGGACTTGAAAAATTCCAATCTATTAAAGGAGGTTTGGAAGGTGTTGTTATTGGTGAAGTTAGAACAAAAGTACAACATCCGAATGCTGACAAATTAACTTTAACAACGGTTGATGTCGGAAAAGATGAATTATTGAATATTGTTTGTGGCGCACCTAATGTTGAAGCAGACCAGAAGGTGCTTGTCGCCACAATTGGGACTTGGCTTTATATGGAAGATGATTCGTTTCAAATTAAGAAATCGAAAATTAGAGGGCAAGTTTCCGAAGGGATGATTTGTGCTGAAGATGAATTAGGCCTCGGCAAATCCCACGATGGAATAATGGTTCTCGAAACGGATGCTAAAATTGGCACTCCTGCTAAAGAATATTTTAACATTCAGGATGATTATATTTTTGAAATAGGCTTAACCCCAAATCGTGCTGACGCAACCTCTCATTTTGGTGTTGCACGTGATTTAGTAGCGGTTTTTAATCATATTAACTCAAACTCTTCATCAAAATTCAATTGTCCTTCAGTTGAAAATTTTAAAGCCGATAATGAAAATAATATTATTGATATTATTGTTGAAGATAGCGAAGCCTGCCCGAGATATTCAGGACTTACAATTTCGGGAGTCAGGGTTGAAGAATCCCCCGAATGGCTGAAAACGCGATTGCTCTCAATTGGTGTAAGGCCGATAAATAACATAGTAGATATTACAAATTATGTTTTATTTGAAACAGGGCAACCTTTGCATGCTTTTGATTTTGATGAAATCACAGGCAGAAAAGTAATTGTGAAAAAACTTAAACAAGGAACAAAATTCATTGGTCTTGATGAAATTGAGCGTGAATTAACAGCCAACGACCTGATGATTTGTAATGAAATTGAAGGAATGTGTATTGGAGGAGTTTTTGGTGGGATAAAATCGGGAGTG
>CAZBSL010000087.1:3872-8058 GCA_964494265.1 uncultured Bacteroidales bacterium | reverse complement strand
GATTGATAGAGAAATTATTCAAAAAATTTTAATTGACCTTGATTTTGAAATTCTTGATAAATCTGCCGATGGATTTCAAGTGCGGGTTCCTATCAGAAAAGTTGATGTTAAACGTGAAGTTGATATAATTGAAGAAATCTTGAGAATCTACGGCTATAATAACATCGAAATTCCGTCAAAAGTAAATTCTTCCATTTCTTTTCACCCTTTCCCCGATCCTGAAAAAGTTCAAAATATTATTGCCGACTATTTAAGCGATACCGGTTTCATAGAAATAATGAATAATTCATTAACTAAATCAAAATATTTAGAGAGTTTTACAACTGATTTAGAATTGAAAAATAATGTAAAGATTTTAAATCCTTTAAGTCAGGATTTAGATGTATTGAGGCAAAGCTTGGTTTTTGGAGGATTGGAAACAATTATTTATAATATCAACCGAAAAATCTCAGATTTAAAACTTTTTGAATTCGGGAAATCATATTCTTATAAAAAAGATGAAGATGGCCTAAAAAAATATTCAGAAAATGTTCAGCTTGCATTATTGATTAGCGGGAAAAATGAGCCGGAAAGTTGGAAAATTGATCAGAAAAATTCCGGATTTTATGATATTAAAGTTTTCGTAACAAATATTTTTAGAAAACTGGGCATTATTAATTCTTTAATGACGGTAAACCATGATGTTTCCAAAATATTTGTTGAAGGTTTATCTTATCACTATAAAAAACATAAATTAGTTGAATTTGGCCAATTATCAAGCAAATTACTTGAGGATTTTGATATTAAACAAAATGTTTATTATGCCGAAATACAATGGGATATATTGGTTAAACTCGTAAAAAACAATTTAATTCAATACCAAGAAACGCCTAAATACCCGGAAGTTCGTCGTGATTTGGCATTATTGATTGACAAATCAATCAGATTTGAAGAAATTGAAAAACTTGCTTTTCAAACTGAGAAATCATTGTTGAAAAAAATTAATATATTTGATGTTTATGAAGGAGATAAAATTGATGAAGATAAAAAATCATATGCCGTTAGTTTTATTTTGCAAAGCTCTTTTAAAACACTAACCGATAAACTTATTGATAAAACCATGAATAAATTAATAAATGTTTTTGAGAAAGATCTGAATGCAAAAATCAGATAGCATTTTTTTGAAATTATTCTAAATTAAAAATATAAAAGTTATTTTATGACTGAAAAAAGTAAAGAAAATTATTCTGTAAGTCCTTTGGGTGAAAAATTCCTAATACCTTCACCTGAAGATTACAAAAAAGAATTAGAAAGAGTCGGAACTCTTGTTGACAAAGCAAGGCAAGAAGGAAAAGAAATTGTTGTTGTTATGGGGGTTGGTTTTGTCGGAGCTGTGATGGCAGCTATTGTTGCCGATACAAAAGACGAAACCGGTAAATCAAGTAAATTTGTTATTGGTTGTCAACGGCCAAGTACCCGAAGCTATTGGAAAATTCCTGTTTTAAACAGAGGAGAATCTCCCGTAAAGGCTGAAGACCCTGAAGTTGAAGAGCTAATTGTGCGATCTGTTAATAAAGAAAAAACGCTTATTGCAACTTATAATAGTGATTGTTTGAAATTTGCAGATTGCGTAGTTGTTGATGTTCAATGTGATTACACCAAAAACGATTTGGGTAAAATGAAAACTGGCGATGCCGACATGGCAGCCCTTGAAGCAACCATGAAAACTATTGGTGGAAGCATTCAACCCGAATGTTTGGTTCTGATCGAAACAACTGTAGCACCTGGAACCACAGAGTTTGTTGCCTGGCCTATTTTGAAAAAAGCTTTCGCAAAACGCGGAATTGAATCCATACCTTTGCTTTCGCATAGTTTTGAAAGAGTTATGCCCGGAAAAGAATATGTTTCGAGCATCAGGGATTTTTGGAGGGTTTGTGCAGGTTGCAATGACGAAGCTCGTGCCAGAGTTGAAAAATTCTTACACGAAGTTTTAAATACAAAAGATTTTCCTTTAACAGTTATGGACAGGCCAATTGAATCGGAAACAACAAAAATTGTTGAGAATTCGTATCGGGCAACTATTTTGGCATACCTTAATGAATGGAGTTTGTTTGCTGAAAGAAATGGTGTTGATATCATCAAAGTTATAAAAGCCATAAAAATGCGGCCAACTCATAGCAATATAATTTTTCCGGGCCCGGGCATAGGCGGCTATTGTTTACCGAAAGACGGTGGCCTCGGTTATTGGGCCTATAAACATATTCTCGGATTTGAAGATGGAGACGATGTTTTCAAAATTACACCCACAGCTATAGACATAAATGACACACGATCGTTACATGTTGCTGAACTTACACGAGATGCATTAAGAAACATGGCAAGATATATTGCAGGTGCCGATGTTTTGATTTGTGGTGCAAGTTATCGTGAGGATGTTGGTGATACGAGATATAGCGGTAGCGAAATGGTGGTAAGAAAACTTACCGAGATGGGTGCCGAAATGCGAATCCATGATCCTTATGTCGATCATTGGTATGAATTGGAAACCCAGGATGTTTATCCTTCTCCCGGTTATTCATGGAGTCGTTTTTTCCGCAATCAGGAACATTTGCCGGAACTTCGTGTTCAGAAAGATTTGCCGGAAGCTTTAAAAGGTGTTGAAGCATTAATTCTTGCTGTACCTCACAAACAATATAAAAATCTTTCACCCGACGACATTGTAAAATGGGTTGGTGGCCCAATTGCCGTAATCGACTGTTTTGGTATTCTTTCCGATGATAATATTCGAAGATATATTGAACTTGGATGCGAAGTGAAAGCACTTGGCCGAGGGCATATCAGAAGGATAAAAGAAGAAGTTAAAAGAAAACAAAAGTAATTGATAATTCAATTAATTTAATAAAATCCTTGTCATTGAACAATATCATTGGCAGGGATTTTATATATTTAGCAACAGTTTTTGATAATTTTCACAAAAAATAAGTAATTTTACATTTTATTTTTGATTTTTATTTACTATGGATATTCAATCAATAAAACAGCGATTTGCTATCATAGGCAACTCTCCTGTATTGAACAGAGTTATTGATATTGCTTCACAGGTTGCTCCTACTGATCTGACGGTGTTAATTTCAGGAGAAAGCGGAACCGGAAAAGAAGTTTTTCCAAAAATTATCCATCAATTAAGCCCGCAAAAACACAATGCCTATATTGCCGTTAATTGTGGTGCAATTCCAGAAGGAACAATAGATTCTGAATTATTCGGTCATGAAAAAGGTTCATTCACCGGTGCCCACGACTCAAGGAAAGGTTACTTTGAAGTTGCAAATGGTGGTACAATTTTTCTTGACGAAGTTGCCGAACTGCCTTTATCAACGCAGGTCAGGTTGTTAAGAGTTTTGGAATCGGGTGAATATTTTAAAGTAGGTTCATCGAAAGTATTAAAAACAAATGTCCGCCTTGTTGTTGCCACAAATATTAATCTTTCCGATGCAATTCAAAATGGAAAATTCCGACAGGATTTATTTTATCGCTTAAATACAGTTCCTATTTTAGTTCCGCCTTTGAGAAAGAGAAAAGAAGATATTTATTTGTTGTTCAGGAAATTTGCATCTGATTTTGCCGAGAAATACCGAATGCCGGTTTTGCAACTCGACCAGGTAGCTAAGCAAACCTTAACTAATTATCGTTGGGAAGGTAATGTCAGGCAATTGAAAAACATTACCGAGCAAATATCAATAATTGAAAAAAATCGTGAAATCACAAATGATGTTTTATTGAAATACTTGCCTAAAACAAATTATTCCGAATTGCCCGTTTTATACCAAAAAGGAGAACAGGATGCCCATTTATCAGAAAGAGATATATTATACAAAGTCCTTTTTGATATGAAAAATGATATTAATGATTTGAAAAAGATAGTCATTGACATTGTTCATAATGATGAAAACACTCAGGATTTTACTTCAAAAAACTCAAATATAATCAATCAATTATATCAGGATGTGGAAAATAATTCAAAAGAAAAAAATGATATTCAAATACATCCGAATCCAATTGATATTGAACAATCACTAATTGAACCAATTCAGCAGCACGAAGAAGTTGAGGAGTCATTATCATTAAAAAAAAAAGAAATTGATTTAATTATAAGGGCATTGAAAAAATATAAAGGTAAGCGAAAATGTGCAGCAAAGGAATTAGGAAT
>CAZBSL010000087.1:0-3772 GCA_964494265.1 uncultured Bacteroidales bacterium | reverse complement strand
TAGAAAAAAAATGATTGGAAAAACAAAAGGTGCAGAGCACCGAAATATTGAAATCATTAGTTTATTAACAATAGTATTATTGTTAGTTTTATTTTCGGGATGTGGTATATATTCGTTTACGGGTGCATCCATTTCGCCGGAGATAAAAACCATATCAATTCAGCACTTCCCAAACAATGCCCCTTTGATTGAAGCAACATTAAGCCAGACTTTTACGGATGCTTTGCGCGACAAATTTGTTTCTCAAACCAATCTTACATTAGTAAATAGTGGCGGAGATCTTTCAATCGAAGGTGAAATTACGGATTATAATACTAAGCCGGTTGCTATTCAAGCAAATGAAGTTGCTGCCTTGAATAGTCTAACCATTACGGTTAGTGTTGTGTTTGTTAATAATTTTGATGAGACTAAAGATTTTGAAACTAAATTTACTCACTATTTGGATTATCAAAGCAACCAAAATTTATCAGCAGTTAAAGAAACTTTAATTCCGCAAATTGTTGAGATGATTGTTGAGGATATTTTCAATAAAGCTGTTGTAAATTGGTAATAAATTAAATATTATGAATCGTCGGCAATTTGTACATCTCTTAGAAAATGTTAATGACTTGAATTTTGAAAGCATTGCTTTAAATGAAAAGATAATTGCTGAATTTCCATATTGTCAAATTGCTGAAATCCTTTTCGTGCTCAATTTATATAAAGAATCAAGTATTCATTACACTAATCAATTAAGGATTGGTGCTGCTTATGCCTCAGATCGAGCCATTTTAAAAAACTTGGTCGATTCAATTTCATTCAAGAAAAGAGATTCTGAAAAAAGTATTGAAAAAGAAGCTCCAAAAGCTGAAGAACAAAACGATGAAATTCAACCACAAATTGCTTATAATATTGAAACTGTTTTAGACGAAGTTCCTTCAGTGAAAGAAGAAGATGATGAAACTAACTATGATGAACTGAATTATGCAGAGGACGAAAAATTATCAAAAGAGCAATTAGTTGATAAATTTATTAAGGAAGAACCTCGCATTTCTCCACCAAAACGTGAATTCTTTAACCCGATTCAATATGCAAGAAAAAGTTTGATTGATGACGAAAGTATGGTTAGCGAAACACTTGCCGAAATATATCTTAAGCAAGGAAATATTTCTAAGGCAGTTAAAGTTTTTGAAAAATTAATTTTGAATTATTCAAAAAAAAGTACTTACTTTGCCGGTCAAATTGAAAAAATAAAAGAAGAACATAAAAACCTTTAACAGAATCAATAAAAAAATTTAAAAAATGGGTGCATATATATTTATTTCAGTATTAATATTAATCGTTTGTGTATTATTAATATTAATTGTTTTGGTTCAGAATTCAAAAGGAGGCGGACTTGCCTCAAATTTTGCCGGTTCTAATCAATACATGGGTGTCAGAAAAACTGCCGATTTTCTTGAAAAAGCCACTTGGACACTTGCAATAGCTTTACTTGCTTTTAGCTTGGTCTCAATTTTCATGATTCCAAAAAACAACAGCCTTCAGAATGTAATCGATACTGAACTTCGTGAACAAATCGACAACACTAACACTCAACCCATTGAAGATTATCAGGCACCTCCACCAAAAGAAGAATAAGAATTAGTTTTTCATAACTAAAAAAATGTCAGAATGTCATACATTCTGACATTTTTTTTTGAATACAGCCTTTGGCATAAAATGTGTCAATGCCGAATTGTAAATCAAGAATCTTAATTTTTTAATATAAATATTGAAAGAATGACAAAATTAAACATCAAACCATTAGCTGACCGAGTTATTATTGAACCCGCTCAGGCTGAAGAAAAAACTGCAGGTGGAATTATTATTCCGGATACAGCAAAAGAAAAACCACAAAAAGGAATTGTTCTTGCCGTTGGTGAAGGAAAAAAAGATGAGCCCATGACTGTAAAAGTTGGTGAAACAGTTTTATATGGAAAGTATGCCGGAACAGAAATTTCTGTTGAAGGTAGCGATTATCTCATTATGCGAGAGTCTGATATAGTTGCAATTATTTAATTACGAGTATTTAAAAATTTAAAAAAAGATAAAAATGGCAAAAGATATTATTTTTGATCTCAAAGCAAGAGAATCATTAAAAAAAGGTGTTGATGCATTATCAAATGCAGTTAAAGTTACATTAGGCCCAAAAGGACGAAACGTTGTTTTAGAAAAATCATTCGGAGCTCCGGCAATTTCTAAAGACGGTGTTACTGTTGCTAAAGAAATTGATTTGAAAGACCCTGTTGAAAACATGGGTGCACAAATGGTTAAAGAAGTTGCTTCTAAAACCAATGATATAGCAGGTGACGGTACTACAACCGCTACTGTTTTAGCTCAAGCAATCGTAACCACAGGATTAAAAAATGTTACAGCCGGTGCAAATCCAATGGATTTGAAAAGAGGAATTGATATTGCCGTAAAAACGGTTATTGATTCATTAAAAAGTCAAACAAAACAAATTGGCGATAAAACTGAAAAAATCGAACAGGTTGCAACAGTCTCGGCAAATGATGATAATACCATCGGTAAACTTATTGCTCAAGCAATGAATAAAGTGAAAAAAGAAGGTGTTATTACAATTGAAGAAGCCAAAGGAATAGAAACTTACGTTGATGTTGTTGAAGGAATGCAATTCGACAGAGGTTATATTTCTCCATATTTCGTAACCGATACTGAAAAGATGGAAACAGTTTACGAAAGCCCATATATTCTTATCTACGATAAAAAAATATCGGTAATGAAAGACCTTCTTCCAATTTTGGAAAAAGCTGCTCAATCGGGTAAACCTCTCGTTATTATTGCTGAAGATATTGATGGCGAAGCACTCGCTACTCTTGTAGTAAATAAAATCAGAGGCTCGTTAAAAGTTGTTGCCGTTAAAGCTCCCGGATTTGGCGACAGAAGAAAAGAAATGTTAGAAGACATTGCCATTTTAACCGGTGGTATTGTTATTTCAGAAGAAAAAGGTTACAAATTAGAAGATGCTGATATTTCATATCTTGGTGAAGCCGAAAAAATTGCTATCGATAAAGACAATACAACAATCGTTAGCGGAAAAGGTAAAAAAGAAGATATTAGTGCTCGTATCAAGCAAATCAAATCTCAAATCGAAACCACAACTTCTGATTATGATAAAGAAAAATTGCAGGAAAGATTAGCAAAATTAGCAGGCGGAGTTGCCGTAATTTATGTTGGTGCTGCAAGTGAAATTGAAATGAAAGAAAAGAAAGACCGTTTTGATGATGCTTTGAATGCAACAAGAGCAGCTATCGAAGAAGGCATTGTTCCAGGTGGTGGTATTGCCTTTATCAGAGCAATTGAAGCTCTTAAAGACCTTAAAGGAGAAAACGAAGACCAAAATACCGGAATAGCTATAATTAGAAGAACTCTCGAAGAACCATTGCGTCAAATAGTTGAAAACGCAGGAATTGAAGGTTCAATTGTTGTTCAGAAAGTGAAAGAAGGAAAAGATGATTTTGGATATAATGCCAGAACTCATGTTTACGAAAATCTTTTTGCTGCCGGTGTTATTGATCCTACTAAAGTTACCAGAGTAGCTATCGAAAATGCTGCTTCAATAGCAGGAATGCTTTTGACAACCGAATGTGTTATTGTTGAAAACAAAGACGAAAAAGAAGCTATGCCACCTATGGGCGGCGGAATGCCGGGAATGGGCGGCGGAATGCCGGGAATGATGTAAAATAATAATTCCAAATATTTCAAAAAACCTCACTTTTAGTGGGGTTTTTTT
>CAZBSL010000086.1:8015-11777 GCA_964494265.1 uncultured Bacteroidales bacterium | reverse complement strand
TCAAAAAGAAAAATTAAACTAATTTCAAAAAAGTAATTGTTTTTAAAAGTATTACTATATTTGTAATATATTTATTAACATAATTAAGTAAAAATGTCAACAGGAGTAATTAAGTTCTTTAACAATGGAAAAGGATTTGGATTTATTATTGATGACGAAAGCCAGCAGGATATTTTTGTTCATGTTTCTGGTTTGATTGATAAAGTGTCAGAAAATGATAAAGTTATTTATGAGATTATTGAAGATAACCGAGGGCGGAAAGCTGTGAACGTAAAAAAAGCTTAGCCCATCTCATAAGAATTATTTGTATTAACACATAATAGATTTTCATCTGGAATTTCTATGTATTCATTGCCTTTTCAAGTTCTTAAACTTGTAGAAAATGAATAAAAGTAAGATTTTAGGCCACAGTGATGAGAGTGGATTTTTATTTGCTCAGGAAATGCTTGGCGGTGATGTTACGGCTGCAATAAATTTTGATCGAATTCAGAAACATCCTGTTAGGGGATATATTATTCTTGAATATTTGCTATGCGATGAAAAGCAAAAAGTTTCTCCTCATTCAAGTCATCCCGGGAAATACTGGAATAAAAACTCTAAGAAATTTCTTTCTCTCTGGGAAGTTGCAAAAGCATTAAAAGCACATCTTTATCTTGTGAATTATGCTAAGAAAAACACTCAACATTCCGATGAAATTTTAGTAATTAAGGTCATTAAAATGTTATCTACAGGTATTGAAGAAGAATTAATTTGGAAAACAAATCGTGAAGAATTTTCAAAGTGGTTCAGGAAATTAAATAATGAATGTTTGTAGATTATCCGAATTAAGAAATTTGAATTAACATTCTATTAAATAGCTCATTCTTAAAATAATTTTCAAAACAGCACCTTAATTTTCTTTAAATTATACAATCATTTCTGCAGCTTGAGTGATTTGTTAGAAAAAATATTATTGTATTCTTGTAAAAATAATTTTACTTTTGCGCCAATTAATCAAAAAAAAATGACATAGAAATCATATGAAATTTTCATTCAGATTACCGCAGAACCAAGTACTTAAAAGTTATTTATAAGTTCACTCTGGTCCAATGAAAGTTTTAATTTATTATTGTACAACTTAAAAAAATATTGCGAATGAAAAAAATTTTAACATTATTAACGGTTTCATTACTACCGGTTTTAACTTTTGCGAGCGAAGCCAATCTAGTAATACCTGAAGGAATAAAATCCCAGAATATTTTATATTGGGGGTTTTTAATTACAATTGCCGGATTCATGTTCGGGCTATACCAATTTGTCCAAGTTAAAAAATTACGTGCTCACAAGTCGATGCTTGATGTTGCACAAGTTATTTACGAAACGGGAAAAACTTACCTGATTCAGCAGGGGAAATTCCTTGCCATACTGTTTTTGTTTATTGGAGCAGTCGTGGCATTTTATTTCGGTTTTTTGTCAGAGCACGAAGTTGCTGATCCACAAACCGGAGTTATGCACATGGAGAAAGCTTTTGGTATAGGAGGGGTGTTAATGATTTTGGGCTGGACAGTCCTTGGTATTCTCGGATCGTATAGCGTTGCATGGTTTGGAATTCGGATGAACACTCTTGCAAATTCAAGAATGGCATTTTCTTCTCTTGAAAGAAAACCCATAAAATTATTAAATATTCCATTGAATGCCGGTATGAGTATAGGTGTTGTTCTGATTTCACTTGAGCTTATCTTGATGTTAACCATTTTAGTTTTTGTTCCTGGCGAATATGCAGGAGCAAGTTTTATTGGATTTGCAATCGGTGAGTCACTTGGTGCTTCCGTGCTTAGGATTGCCGGTGGTATTTTTACCAAGATTGCCGACATTGGTTCCGACTTAATGAAAGTTATTTTTAAAATTGGAGAAGATGATCCCAGAAATCCGGGAACAATAGCAGATTGTGTTGGTGATAATGCTGGCGATTCTGTTGGCCCAACTGCTGATGGATTTGAAACTTATGGTGTTACAGGAGTTGCATTGATTGCTTTTATCTTATTGGCAATTACCGGCCCTATTCTTTCAAATGTGGCAACAACTAATCCTGAGTTTATTCAATCATTGGCATCAGGACTAAATATTGAATCTTTTTCTTTTACCACAGAGTCAATGAAAGCTTTAGCATCAGCATTGCAGGTGGAATTATTAACATGGATTTTTGTTATGAGAATTTTAATGATAATAACCTCGGTAGTTTCGTTTTGGATTAACGGAGCCATCACAAAAGCAAAATACAGCAATGTTGATGACCTTGACTTTGAAAAACCTTTGACTTCATTAGTTTGGATAACATCTCTACTTTCAATTGTAGTAACATTTTTAGTTAGTTATTTTACAATTGGTAATCTACCCAATAATCTTTGGATTTCTTTATCCGTAATTATTAGTGCCGGAACATTAGGTGCAGCATTAATTCCTGAATTTACAAAACTATTTACAAGCCCAAAATCAGCTCATGTAAAAGAAGTAGTTGAAGCTTCCAAAGAAGGTGGAGCATCGCTAACTATTCTTTCGGGCCTTGTTTCCGGAAACTTTAGTGCTTTTTGGCAAGGAATGGTATTCTTCTTCCTAATGTTTATTGCATACTTCGCAAGTACTTATGGTTTAGGCGATCTGATGATTTATCCATCAATTTTTGCATTCGGTTTGGTTGCTTTCGGTATGCTTGGAATGGGGCCTGTTACTATTGCTGTTGACAGCTACGGGCCTGTAACTGATAATGCCCAGTCGATTTATGAATTATCTTTAATTGAAGATAATCAAAAAGAAGTAACTCCTGAAATCGAAAGAGACTTTGGTTTTAAACCTGATTTTGAAAAAGCAAAATATTATCTCGAAGCTAATGACGGGGCAGGAAATACTTTCAAAGCAACAGCCAAACCTGTGCTTATCGGCACTGCTGTTGTTGGTGCAACAACAATGATATTTTCACTTATCCTGGTAATTCAACATACACTTGGAGTAAGACCTGAAGAAATTCTGAATCTTCTAAATCCATATACAATTATGGGTTTTATTCTTGGTGGTGCTGTGATTTATTGGTTTTCAGGTGCTTCAATTCAAGCAGTTTCAACAGGTGCAAGCCGGGCAGTTGCTTTTATTAAAGAGAATATTAACCTTGATCCAAACGCACCTAAAAAAGCTGATCTTGAAAAATCAAGAGCAGTTGTTAAAATATGTACACAATCTGCCCAGAAAGGTATGCTTAATATTTTCATTGCCATTTTCTCATTTGCCTTGGCTTTTGCTTTTCTATCAGCACCGGCAACTTCTAATTTACCGGTTTCATTGTTTATAAGTTATCTTATTTCAATTGCATTTTTTGGGTTATTCCAGGCTATTTTTATGGCAAATGCAGGTGGAGCTTGGGATAATGCAAAAAAAATTGTTGAAGTTGATATGAAAGAAAAGGGTACACCGCTTCATGATGCTGTGGTAATTGGTGATACGGTAGGTGATCCTTATAAAGATACATCATCCGTAGCGTTGAACCCAATTATTAAATTTACAACATTATTCGGACTTTTAGCTATGGAAATTGCAATTGCAGAACAATTTAGGTCAGTAGCTCCTTATTTTGGTGTAGCGTTTTTAATTATTGCATTATATTTTGTGTATCGTTCATTTTACAAAATGAGAATTAATAAATAGGCTTAAGAACTCAAGAAAATTGAGTTTTCTTTAAACTTATAAAATCTATAGAAAAATAAGCCTTCCATTTTTTGGAGGGCTTTTTTT
>CAZBSL010000086.1:0-7915 GCA_964494265.1 uncultured Bacteroidales bacterium | reverse complement strand
AAACTTATAAAATCTATAGAAAAATAAGCCTTCCATTTTTTGGAGGGCTTTTTTTATTGTCAAACTCAAGGTTAAAACCCTTCAATTTCATTGCTTTACTATAGTTTCTATAAATTTTTTAATATCAAATACTGATTAACGAATTTTGAATAATGAAGTATGTCCATTTCTATTTTTACTAAATGAGAATCTGGAAGTTCTTTACATTTCATCGTTCCTTGTTCGCTATTCGAAATTCAAATTGTAATTTTATCCCTTACTCAAACCTATGGATTTTCAATCATAGTGGTTTAATGTTAAAAAAAAATTGGGGTGGTCATCAAGGCTAAAACAACTATTTTAAGGAGATAAGAATAGGATTTGGAACTTTCATCCAACTGCGCACCCCAATTTAATTTTTATACGCTTTTTCTTGTCAAAGTTAAACAATTATTTAGGATAAATGAAATTGGATTTAAAAATATTGTGAATTTGGGTCTAATTTAATAAAAACAAATATGCAAAATAATTATTCTTTAGGTAGCCTACCTGCCGAAAGGTTAAAATTTTCAGGATGTTTCGCTGTTTTATCTCTGTAAAAATCCTCTATTTTTTTAAAATCTTCTTCAAAATTTCCACTCGGGTAAATAACCTTCCCTATTCCTCCTTCTTTTTTTGCATAATCTAAATATCCCAATAAGATTGGAACTTTTGCTCTCTCGGCAATCAAATAGAATCCTTTTTTCCATTTCGATACATAACTTCTTGTTCCTTCAGGTGTAAGAATTACTGTTAATTCTTTGCTATTATTAAATAATTGAACTAATGATCCAACGAGATTGTTTTTACCACTACGATCAACCGGAATTCCACCCATTGCTTTAAAAATTCTTCCCATTGGAAATTTAAAAAATTCCTTTTTTATTAAGAATTTTATCTTCTTATTAATTGAAAAATATGCTAATCTGCCAATAATAAAATCATAATTACTTGTATGCGGAGCCAAAATAATCACACATTTATTAATTTTATTATCACTAATATCCTTAATTTTCCAACCAAAGATTTTTAAAATTGTTCTCGAAAGTACTTGTTTCATTTCATTATTATATTCTAATTACAAAGTTAATTTTTATTAGAATAAGTAATTCGGGTTGAAAAGGAAATCATAAAAATTCAAAAGAGAAAAATTAAGCTCTCTTTTTAACAATTTTAATTCATTCCTAATTGATTCATAATAAACCTCCACTGAAATTCAATCTCTTCAATCAATTGTTCAGTAGATTTTCCTGAGCCATGTCCGCTATCATAATCAATATACAACATAATCGGATCAATTTGCCCCGGATTGTTTTGAAGCTCTGCTACGAATTTCTTTGCATGCAGAGCATCGACTCTGGTATCGTTTGCTCCGGCAGTGACTAAAGTAGTTGGTAGATTTAAACCCTGACGGACATTATGATAAGGGGAATATGTTAATATATACTCAAAATCCTCTTGGTTGGTTTCAGCATCGCCATATTCAGGAATCCAATATCTTGCAATAAGAAATCTATGAAATCTAATCATATCTAATAATGGTACCGCACATATTGCCGAGTTAAATAAATCGGGGCGTTGCACGAGGACAGCACCGACCAATAAGCCGCCATTGCTACCACCCTTAATCGCAAGCCTATTTTTATTTGTATATTTTTGATCAATCAGATATTCGGCGGCAGCAATGAAATCATCAAAAGTGTTTTGTTTTTTATGTTGCATTCCGTCTTCATGCCATTTTTCGCCATATTCATCACCTCCCCTAATACAAGCAACTGCATAAACACCTCCTCTATTAACAAAGGTCGCGGATAAGCCCACAAAACGCGGAGACATTCCAATATTAAAACCTCCGTAACCGTATAATAAAGCAGGATTATTTCCATCTAATTCCAATCCTTTTTTATAAATAATAAAAATCGGGACTTTTGTACCGTCTTTTGATTCGTAAAAATCAATTTTAGCCTCAATATTATCGGTATTTATTGGAATTTCTCTTTCATAAAACAACTCCCAGTCGAAAGTGTCTCCATCCAATTTATATATTTTTGTTGGTGAAGTAAAGGTTGTTAAGCTAACAAAAATCGTATTCGATTCACGATGATAATTGATGCTTGATACATTCCCAACATCGGGTAAATCAATTTCTCGTAAAAAATTCCCATCAAGATCATATAATAAAAGCCTGCTTAAAACATCTTTTTTATCTTGAATAATTAAATTTTTTGGTGTAACTATATAATTTTCAAGCACAGTTTCTTTTTCGCTATACAATTCTTTCCAATTCTCAAAAACCGGATTTTCCTTGTCAGCCATCATAATTTTATAATTCGGGGCTTCGTAGTTCGTGAAAAAGAAAAGATTATCGTCAATAGCTTCAGGATAGGCTAAATATTCGTCGCTGCTGAAAAGCTCAACAGGCTCATCAAAAGTGCCGGCTTTTCGCATTTTTATTGTGTTTGATTGAAAATCACCTTCTAATATAAAACTGACATCACTATATCGAGAATCATAAATTGAAACATAATTCTTTGAATCTTCAGGAGCAAGCAGGAATTTATCTTTACTTCGTTTACTTCCGATTTTATGCCAATAGGTTCTTAAAGGAATTTGGTTTTCAATCATTTCCTGTGTTCCAACTGTGATGTAGGCATGCTTGCCGTCCTTTGCCCACGTAAAACCTCTTAATTCTTCAATGGGTTCGCCTTTAATTTTTCCTGTTTTCGTATCAATAATATAATAAGAAGATATTTCAGCACCTTGATTTTGCACTCCAATAGCTGCAATATCGGCTTTTTCGGTGAATGCACGACCCGAAATCGACGATTTTCCGCTGGGGTCAATTTCCTCAGGATCAAAAATCAATATATCTTTTCCATCAATTCGGGTAAATAGCTTTGATTGAGCATCTCCTTTTTTCTTTACAGTAAAAAATTGCCTGTCGCCTTTTAAGGAAATTGGCCCAACAATGTCTCTATCAATGTATGCGGTAATTTCTTCTTTCAAGCCATCAATAGGCTCGCAAGTTTGATTAACATATTCAATTGTTTCATCATGTTGATTTCTTGTCCATTCAATAACATCTTCATTGGTTTTATCTTCTAACCATTGATAATTATCCGTAATAAAGAATCCATGCAGAGTGTCAACAACGGCCTTAGTCGGTGTTTTAGGAGGATTGAAATTTTGTGCAAAAATACTTATCGAAAAAAGTATTGAAATAATTACAAAGTAATACCTTATGTGTTTCATAAATGTTTTTTTTAAAATTCTATTTCTAAATTAAGTTGATTTTTTAATTTGGTAATATTGGGATTTTTTTCTGCCATTTTTTTTAGAATTTGTTCAGGAAAATATAGCTTTTCTTCTTTAACATTTTCAATAATTTTTGATTTGAATTGAATCTTTGTATTCTTAAGTTCATTTTTTAAGTGTGTCAATAAATCTTGCCTGTTGTCTTCAAATTCTTTTTCCTGAAGTTTGTTTTCAATAGATATTTCGATTAGGAAGTTCTCCTTGATTTCAGGATTTCTGTTTATTAAAGTGCTATAAAAAGCAGTATTTTTATTTTCGATTGTTTTAGCAAATGATTTCCAAGCTAACTCTAATTGCTCCTGATTGAATTCTTCTTCCCGAACGTCCTGCTGTATTTTAGTTAGATAATCTTCTTTAGCTTCCTCCACCTTCTTTTCGATGTTTTGAATTTTCATGGATATTGATCCCGGAATAACTTTTTTTTGAGTTGAAAAAGTTTGGGTTTGTTTGGTTGTTTGTGAAGGTGGGGTTGTTGCTGGGGTCGATTCGGTTTTCTTAATTTGAAGATTTTTGTATTCGGGTTTAGGCTGTGAAGTATGTTTTTGCGGAACCGGAATTTCAACTTTATTTTCCTCAGAAATTCTATTTGATTTGCCTTGACTGAGTGAACACATTTTCATCAAAGATATTTCCAAATGCAATTGCTTATTATTACTACCTTTATAATAAATATCACATTCGTTATTTATTTCTAATGCCTTAATAAGACAATCAGCTTGGCAGTTAGAGGACTGTTCACTATATTTTGCTTTTATTGCCGCCCCGGCCTCAAGTAGTTTGATAGTTACGGGGTCTTTACAAACCAGTAAATTGCGTAAATGCTCACCTAATCCGATTATAAAATATTGTCCATCAAAACCATTATCAATAATTTCATTAATAATTAATAATGTTTTCGAAATATCTCCATTAAAAATGGAATCAGTAATTTTGAAATAGTAATCGTAATCAAGAACATTAAGGTTTTGAATTACATTTTCATACAAAACTTTATTGCCTGAAAAACTAACAATTTGATCGAAAATGGATAAAGCATCCCGCAAAGCTCCATCTGCTTTTTGAGCAATGATATGAACTCCTTCTTCTTCAATTTCAACAGATTCTTTCCCTGCAACATATTCAATATGCTTTCCAATATCATCAACCGTAATCCTTTTAAAATCATAAATCTGACAACGCGAAAGAATTGTTGGGATTATTTTGTGTTTTTCGGTAGTTGCAAGAATAAATTTTGCATAAGCCGGAGGTTCTTCAAGGGTTTTCAAAAAAGCGTTGAAAGCTGACGGTGAAAGCATGTGCACCTCGTCGATTATATACACCTTATATTTTCCAACCTGTGGTGGTATTCTTACTTGATCGACAAGGTTTCGGATGTCGTCAACCGAATTATTGGAAGCTGCATCAAGTTCATGGATATTAAAGGAAGCCGAATTATTGAACGACACACATGATTCGCATTTGTCGCAGGCTTCAATATTTTCATTTAAATTTTCACAGTTAATTGTTTTTGCAAGTATTCTTGCACAGGTAGTTTTGCCAACTCCACGCGGGCCGGTAAAAAGAAAGGCCTGAGCAAGATGATTTCTTTTTATTGCGTTTCTTAATGTCGAAGTTATTGATGTTTGCCCAACTACCGTATCAAAAGTTGCAGGCCTGTATTTCCTTGCCGAAACAATAAAGTTTTCCATTCTTTGAGATAATATTTTTTTCAAAAATACTAAACTTTTTATATCGGATGAGGGATAAAATGAATTGTTCATTTTTATTAATCACGCATTTTTTTTCATGTTTTTCAAAATTTCCGGTTTTTATAATTTCAATATTTTTTATTTATAAATAATATGTCTATTAAATTATATACAAATATGGTTTATAGTCCTGAATATCATTGCTTAAATTTATATGATTTATTAATTTGAAAAAATATTTAAAAAAGCTTTATTTTAATTAGAATAAGTTATACTTTTGCAGCCCAAAATATTTAAGTATATAATAAAAAGTTTTAATAAGATATGGCTAATCATAAATCTGCAATAAAAAGAATTCGTTCTAATGAAACTAGAAGAATAAGAAATCGTTATCATGCAAAAACAATGCGTAATGCAGTCAGAACATTTAGAAAGATTACTGATAAAAGTGAAGCTGCTGAAAAATTACCGAAAATTGTTTCTTTAATTGATAAACTTGCAAAAAAAACTATTATTCACAGTAATAAAGCCTCCAATCTGAAGTCGAAACTTTCACGACAAGTAAATACTTTATAGTTTTTTTAATAAATAAAAAAAATAAGTAACCTTCATGATTTTTTTCATGGAGGTTTTTTTGTTCCCCAAAAAAGCTTATCTTAGCAATCCGAATTTCCATATGATTTTAAAGTACTATAAATCATATAGAAAGATTGTTTATTGATTTTAATATCAAATATTTATATTTATTGAATTTCAATATAATAAACATGGAAAACTATAGTAATAAAATAAGCATAAAAAACTGGGCAGAAGATGATAAGCCTCGTGAAAAACTTCTTTCAAAAGGAAGAAGTGCATTAAGCAATGCCGAATTAATTGCAATTTTGCTTGGCTCGGGAAGCAGACAGGATACTGCTGTCGATTTGGCAAAAAAAATTCTAAATAGTGTAAAGGATAATTTGATCGAACTCTCAAAGCTAAATGATAGGGATTTAATAAAATTTAAGGGAATTGGCGAAGCGAAAGCAATTACAATAATTGCAGCTCTTGAACTTGGTAAGCGCCGAAGAAGTGCAGAAGTTATTGAAAAGCAAAAAATTAATGCAAGTGTTGATGTATTTGAATTATTTCATAGCATACTGAACGATAATTCTTACGAGGAATTTTGGTTGCTGTTATTGAATAGAGCTAATAAAGTGATTAAAAAAGTGAATATTAGCGAAGGAGGTTTTTCAGGTACCGTTGTTGACCCTAAAAAGGTTTTTAAAATTGCTTTAGAAAATTCAGCATGCTCAATAATCCTTTGTCATAATCACCCTTCGGGAAATGTAAAACCAAGTGATGCAGATATTAAATTAACTAAAATGATAAAAAAGGCCGGCGAATTTTTGGAGATAGGAGTTTTAGATCATATTATCATAGGCGATGAAAAATATTTTAGCTTTGCAGATGAAAATATGATGTAAATAAATGATTAAATTAGTTACAATTATCGGAGCCAGGCCTCAAATTATTAAAGCAGCGGCTTTGAATCGGGTAATCCAAAAAAACTTCTCAGGTAAAATTTCCGAATACATTGTTCACACAGGGCAGCATTACGACGAAAATATGTCGAATGTGTTTTTCGATGAGTTGATGATTCCTAATCCTGATATTAATCTAAATGTCGGTTCTGGTAGTCATGGCAATCAAACGGCTTTGATGATTAAGGGAATAGAGAAAGTTTTATATAATCAAAAACCCGATTTTCTGATTGTTTACGGCGACACAAATTCAACCTTAGCCGGTGCTATTGCAGCATCAAAAATTCATGTTCCCATAATTCATATTGAAGCGGGATTGAGGTCGTTTAATAAAAGTATGCCCGAAGAAATTAATCGTATAATGTGCGATCATGTTTCTACTCTGCTTTTTTCTCCTACCAAAACAGGTTGTGAAAATTTATTTAAAGAAGGATTTGGACCCAATACAAAACCTCCGTTTTCAATTGATAATCCTCATGTTTTTCATTGTGGCGATATTATGTATGATAATAGTTTGTTTTTTTCAATTATCGCCGATGGAAAATCAGATATTATTGAAAAATTGGAATTAAGGGCAGGTGAGTTTGTTCTTGTTACAATTCATCGTGATAATAATACAGATAATCCTGAGCGATTAAACTCAATTTTTGAAGCAATAAATGATATTACAATTGCTAAGAAAAAAACTTTTGTTTTGCCCCTTCATCCGAGAACTGCCAAATTATTACAAACTAATATTGATAAAAACCTCTATAAAAGTATTGACAATAATCCTTTTCTGAAAATTTTGCCTCCGGTTTCATTTTTAGATATGATTGTTTTGGAGAAAAATTCACAATTAATAATCACCGATTCAGGGGGTGTGCAAAAGGAATCTTATTTCTTTAAAAAACCATGCATAATTTTGCGTCCTCAAACCGAGTGGAAAGAAATTGTTGAAAACGGAACAGCAATTATTGCCGATGCCGATAAAAATAAAATTCTTGATGCTTATTCTTATTTTACAAAAAACCAAGCTTTAAAATATCCTTCAATTTTTGGTGATGGAAATGCAGCAGGTTTTATTTGTAAAGAAATGATTAAACAGACGCTGACCAAGAATGTAAAAAATGAATCACATCATTCTTGAGATGTACAATAAACTAGCAATACCTTATGAATGGCAAAAAGAAAAACAAGCTTTCAAAAAGCAACTAAGCTATTGACTTAGTTGCCCAATTAAAGAATTATTTATTTACAATTTAAAAAAAAATCACTCAGTAAAATTTGGTAATTGGTGAAATTCTCTTATAGCTACTCCTCCCTTTTCCTGAACAAAAATTTTCAAATACCAAACTTTCGGATAACTCAAATCTCTGGCCAAATGTATCC
>CAZBSL010000085.1:3586-11837 GCA_964494265.1 uncultured Bacteroidales bacterium | reverse complement strand
TGACACAGAACAAAGTAAATTTCATTGTAAAAGGGTAATTGATCGCATTTTAAAATTGTCAGGTTATGAGAAAGGAGTGCAACCTCCAAATTTTAGTTTTTATGCATTACGGGGACATCAACCAGAAGTAATAATTTTAATTACTGAACAACTAATTAAAATCAGTCAGAATACTGGATTAATAATAATTGATGGTATTAGGGATCTTGTTTATGATATAAATAATGCACAAGAAGCAACAGAAGTAATTACAAAATTAATGAAATGGACTGATATTTATAACATACATATTCATACTGTTTTACATCAGAACAAAACGGATAATAATTCCAGGGGGCACTTAGGCACGGAATTAAATAATAAATCAGAATCTGTTTTAAAAATTACAGTTCCGGATAATCATAAGGAGATTAGTATTGTTGAAAGTGAATTTCTCAGGGATCGGGATTTTGAATCATTTGCTTTTTCAATAAATGATGATGGGTTACCTGAAATAGATAATAATTACGAGTGTAGTGTTTCATCCACAAAAAAAGATAAAGAACCAATTGATTATGGTATTCAAACCCATCATAAATTTTTAGATGACATTTATTCAAATAGTAAAAAAAAGGAATTTTCATTTAATGAAATGTGTGTGGAACTCAAAAAAACAGCCCTAAAATATAACATAAAATTAGCCGATAAGATGGTTAGAAATTTTGTTCATTTTTATAGTCAAAATGGCTATTTAGACAACCTTGGAAGCGAAAAACGCAATCGCCTGATATATAGTAAATAAACTGTGTCATGTTAAGTTAGGGGTATATATATAACATGACATGACATGGTTTAACAAGAAAAACACTTAAAGAATGAATTACAATATATTATCTGTGTCATGTCATGTTAACATAGTTGTTGACACAGTTCATTATAAAACAAACAAAAAATTAATATGAACAATTTAATAAGAACTAATTTTCGATATTTAATAATAAGATTTTTTCATATTCATTATATATATATAGTTCAAATTAATTAATAGTTCAAAATTAAAAGCTATGGAATTAAAAGTAAATTTTTACGCTGACACCCCAAAAGGTCATATAAATAAATTATTTGTTTATAAAATTAAAAGTTATGACCATGCAATTGATCTTGTCAGCAAGTTTGTTCAGGAATACAAATGCAAAATTAGGGCTGCATATTTTGTAAATGAAAACGGTTTATCAATAAGATTTGATAATATTAAAGAATATAATTTAAGCACCTGGCAAAACACACAAAATGATAAAGAAAAAATGATCCGAATTATTGAAACGCACTATTTACAAACAAATTACTTTTTAGAATTAATGAATGAAAATAATATATCAAATGTATCTAAAAATTATTAGGCATTCAAATATTTTTTATATTTACAAATTATTTAACCCTGAAAGTCGGCCATCCTGCAAAATGTGTCGGCTTTTTTTTATTCCAACACACTAAAATTAAAATATTGTTTTTTAATACCCTGTAAATCAGTAGGCATTCAAAATGTCCTTTTATTTTTACAAGTCCGGTCGTAGGTTTACCGGAAATTTAAAAACTTTTTATCATGGAGAAACTAAAAACAACCACAGCCTGCAAAATAACAGAAACAATGGAAAAGGAATTTAAAAAAGCCACTAAAGCTCTAAACACAAATAAAAGCGAACTGTTAAGGAATTTGATCGGAGAATTTTTAAAAAACAATTACAAATTTAATTAATATAATACTATGAAAATACTTATTTTATCAGTAGAACATGACAACTATTCTACAAGGAGACTCAAAGAGGAAATTGAAAAGAGAAAAGAAAAATACGAAGTTATAAACCCAACTGATCTGTACGCTTACATTTCATCTGATATTCGTGGATATGACAGAGCCTATCGAAAAACCAAAGATGAAAGCGAAAGAATAAAATCAAAGGAATTTGATGCCATTATTCCACGTGTATCCGGAAGCACTTTTCAACATGCTTTAATGGTTGTGAAGCAATTTACTGAAAATATGCGTAAATTTTCCACAGCTTATGAACCCGGTTTAAGAGTTTGCAGCAACAAACTAACAACGTGCCAAATATTATCAAAAGAAGGAATAAGAGTTCCAAAACAGGTATTAGCCCATCAGCCCACAGATTATGGAGAATTGATTGAAATGGTAGGAGGTTTGCCTTGTGTAGGAAAATTACAATCTGGATCCCTCGGCGTTGGTGTGTTTATACTAAATGATGAGCTTGCAGCCAGTACAAGCCTAAGGAGTTTTGAGAAACTGGGAGCAAATGTAATCCTTCAACAATTTATTGATACTGGAGAGCCTAAAAATGATATTAGAATTATAGTAATCGGTTGTTGGGAAGATGAGCCAAAAATATTTGCATATAAAAGATATGCCTTAGATTCTGATTTTCGTAGCAATTACAGTATTTCAAAAAAAGGCGAAAAGGTAGAAATCACAAAAGAAGAAAAAGAAATGGCAATAAATGCTTCAAAAGCCTTAGACTTAAATGTGAGTGGAGTAGATATTATGAGAGATCATAATGATAAAGATAAACCTTACATTATTGAGGTGAATGGAAATCCCGGACTTTCAGGAATTGAAAAGATCACAGGTGAAGATGTTGCAGGTGCAATTATTGATTTTGTCATTAGAAATTTCAAAAAGAAAAGGCATGTTTCACAATTGAAAGGGAGTTTATATAATATAGAAAGAGATGCCGTTTCAATAGTTGATTTAAAGTATGCAATAGGAAGGTCTAAGCAATATTATAAGCTATACCTTGATCTAAGGGCAGGTGAGACACAAAAATATATTGAACATGCGATAAGTTTATTCAAAATGTACGACCGAATTGAAAAGGAGCTTGAAGCTACCGGAGAGTTTGATGATGTTACTCTGGGACAGATTGAAAGATATAAGAATGATACAAATTATAATTTAATATGATTTATAAAAATAAAATAAGACTTGTTTCAAAGGCGTTGGATATTGCACCGGGTAGCTTATTCACTTTTAAGGATGGATGTTTCATTTTAAATTGTGATGAAACTGTTAAATTTGATGTATCGGTATTTCAAACCAGGTTTTTTCCTGTAAAACCGGTCGTTATTGATGAAATAGAACCATGTACAAAAATTACTTTTACTGACAACTATAAAAGGCTTAAAAAGTAGAAAACTACTATTTAAAAACGCTGATTTATGCTTTTTAAGGGCTCATATATCAATTAAAAGACTGCCCTATTTAGATATATTCTGAATAGGGCAGTTTTCTATTTCTACAACTTCCATAAAAATAGTACCCGTTAATCCTTTTTTAAGTGGCTACCCTCTCAATCTTATTAATTAGTGAAGGTTTAGCAACTTATCATATATCCGCTTTGTAAACATCCCTGCAATTGCATATATACGGCTGAGCGGGTCGTTATTCTTAAATCAATTATCTTTTTTCAAAAAGAAACAAAAAGGATATAGTGCATAATATCAGTATATTAGTAAATTTCTGTTTAAATGGAGGGTGAAATGTTGTTATTATTTATAAAATGTTGGCTATTTTACACAATAGTATGACTATTATTTAGTCCATAGTCAAGTAATTTCTTTAATTATCATTACCCTCCAGATTATCTATTTGCCCCCTATTTGCCACTAAAAAAGGCTAACATGTTATATGTCAGCCTCTATCTGTACCCGGGGCGGGACTTGAACCCGCACGATCGCGATGATCATTGGATTTTAAGTCCAACGTGTCTACCAATTCCACCACCCGGGCAACATTTCAAATAAAAATCCCGACGTTTTCGGGATTGTAGAGCGAAAGACGGGATTCGGACCCGCGACCCCGACCTTGGCAAGGTCGTGCTCTACCAGCTGAGCTACTTTCGCGTTTTGCAATTTTCAGGCTGCAAAGATATTATTTTTTTTAACTCTCCATATTTTTTTTTATTTCTTTAATAAATTTTTTATCCCATTAAGTTTCATAAGAGCTTCGACAGGTGTTAAGGTATCAATATCAATGTTTAATATATCATCTTTTATTTGAACTAATAAAGGATCATCGAGTTGAATAAAACTTAATTGATATTTATCGGATTTTAACTTACCGAGCTTTTGCTTTTTTGATGGTTTAGATAACTCATCGCTGCTATGCGATTTTTCAAGTTGCTCAAGAAGTGCATTCGCCCTATTAATAATGCTCGAAGGCATTCCGGCCATTTTTGCAACATGTATCCCAAAACTATGCTCACTTCCACCTTTCAATAATTTCCTTAAGAAAATTATTTTATTATTTATTTCTTTTATTGAAATATGATAATTTTTTATTCTCTTCATTGTAGAAGCCATTTCATTAAGCTCATGATAATGAGTTGCAAAAAGCACCTTTGCCTTAAATAACGGATGTTGGTGAAGAAATTCAGAAATTGCCCAGGCAATTGAAATTCCATCATAAGTGCTTGTACCTCTTCCAATTTCATCAAGTAAAATAAGGCTGCGGTTCGAAATATTATTTAAAATACTGGCTGTTTCATTCATTTCAACCATAAAAGTTGATTCGCCGGAAGAAATATTATCGGTAGCTCCAACTCTCGTAAATATTTTATCAACAATCCCAATATCTGCTGATTGTGCAGGTACGAAACATCCAATTTGAGCCATAAGAACAATCAAAGCAGTTTGACGTAAGAGCGCCGATTTACCTGACATATTCGGCCCCGTAATAATTATAATTTGTTGTTTATTATTATCTAAATATACATTATTTGAAATATATTCTTCATCAATTGGCAAATGCTCTTCAATTACAGGATGCCGACCTTCCTTAATATCTAAAACAAATGATTCATTAATTTTTGGACGATGATAATTGTTTTTTCTCGAAATAATGGCAAAGGATAAAAGGCAATCTAAATGAGCAATTAATGAAGAATTTAATTGAATCGGACGAATATAATCAGCAACAGAAAGAATAAGATTATTAAATAATTTAATCTCCAAAGCATGAATTTTTTCTTCAGCACCGAGAATCTTTTGCTCATATTCTTTTAATTCTTCAGTAATATAACGCTCCGAATTTACGAGAGTTTGTTTTCTCATCCATTCGACAGGGACTTTATCTTTATGAACATTAGTTACTTCTAAATAATAACCAAAAACATTATTATAACTAATTTTCAATGATGAAATTCCTGTTTTTTCAATCTCACGTTGTTGAATTTTAATCAGATAATCTTTTCCTGAAAATGCAATTTTTCTTAAATCATCCAATTCAGCCGAAACCCCTTCTGAAATCACATTTCCTTTGTTAACTAATACAGGGGTATCCGGATCTATTTCTTTTTCAATCCGTTCACGAATAAGTTTACAGAAATTTAGTTGCTCTCCAATTTTCTTTAAAGCAGAAATCTCTGCATTATTGCATAAATTTTTAACATCTTCGATTGCAAATAAAGCAGTTTTGATTTGAACAAGTTCTCTCGGATTTATTTTCCCGACAGCCACTTTTGAAATAAGACGTTCCAAATCACCTATTTTTTTGAAAAGCTTGGAAAAATCATCCATCAAATCCTGATTATTGATAAAAAATTCTGTTACATTTAATCTTTCTTCGATGGGTTGCTTTTCTTTTAATGGTAAAGCTATCCAGCGTTTTATCAATCGAGAACCCATAGGAGAAATTGTACAGTCAATAACATCCAGCAAAGTTTTTGCATTTTGGTTTGGTGTATTTAGAAGCTCAAGATTTCGAATTGTAAATTTATCTAACCAAACATATTTATCTTCTTCTATTCTTGATAATTTACATATATGTTGAGTTCTATCATGCTGTGTTTCGGCAAGATAATGAAGAGCAGCTCCGGCTGCAATAATAGCCTGATTAAGATTTTCAACACCAAAGCCTTTTAATGAATTTGTTTCAAAATGTTTTAATAAAAGCTCTGTAGTAAATTCGGATGTGAACACCCAATCATCAAATGTATTGATATAAAACTTATTGCCAAAAATTTCAGCAAATTTCATTTGCTTACTTTTCTGAATAATTACCTCGCTCGGATTAAAACTTTGCAAAAGTTTATCAATATACTCCACCGTCCCCTGAGCAACAAAAAACTCGCCAGTTGAAATATCTAAAAACGAAATGCCTGAAATTTTATCCTCAAGGTGTACGCTTGACAAAAAATTGTTCTCTTTAAGTTCCAGAACTTTATCATTATATGAAACCCCGGGTGTAACGAGTTCGGTAACACCTCGTTTAACAATTTTCTTAGTTAGCTTAGGATCTTCTAATTGATCGCAAATTGCTACTCGTTGCCCGGCTTTAACAAGTTTCGGTAAATATGTGTCAATTGCATGATGTGGAAAACCCGCCAACTCAATATAAGAAGCTGCACCATTTGCTCTTCGGGTTAATACAATCCCTAAAATATTAGACGTTTTTATTGCATCTTTTCCAAAAGTTTCATAAAAATCACCAACTCTAAAAAGCAATAAAGCATCAGGGTATTTTGCCTTAATTGAATTATATTGCTTCATTAAAGGTGTGATTGTTATTTCTTTCTTTTTTATCAATGCAATTTGAACTTTATATTTTCGAGCAAAGGTAAGATATTCCGAAAAATAATCTTTATACATTTGTAATCATTCTTACTTTTGCACATTATTTTTATTATATGATTTGATAAAATGAGAAAATTAAGTAACTCAGAATTAAATAGAATAAGTTTAGAAGAATATAAGGTTGTTGAAAAATTACCAATTGTTATTGTTTTAGATAACATTAGAAGTTCAAACAATATAGGTTCGGTTTTTCGAACTGCCGATGCTTTCAGAATTGAATGCATTCATTTATGTGGAATTACATCAACACCACCTAATAAAGATATTCAAAAAACAGCCTTGGGATCAACAAATTCAGTAGAATGGGAATATTTTGATAATACTATAGATTCAATTAAGCAATTAAAAAATGCAGGATATTTAATTTATTCAATTGAGCAAGTTGACGAAAGCTCCAAACTTGACACTTTTTTACCTGAGAATGGCAAAAAAATTGCCCTTGTATTTGGTAACGAGGTTAAAGGAGTTGACGGAAAAATTATTGAATTATCTGATAACTGCATAGAAATTCCGCAATTTGGAACAAAGCATTCTTTAAATATTTCTGTGAGTGCAGGTATTGTGATATGGGATTTTTTCAAGAAATTACATCCTGAAATTTTAAGAAAACACATAGTTAATACTTGTTTATCCGGTACTTAAAAACTTAATAAAAAAGCATTTTGTCAAAATAATTTTTATTCGTTTTTAGATTATTAAGTTTTTTAATAAAATATTAAAAAAAATAAAAAAAATAATTTACTTTTTTTTGAAAAAATAAAAAAATATGTTACTTTTGTAAATAATTTATTAATTTTGAGAAAGATTTATCATTATAGAATTAAAAAAAATAATTAATAACCCATAAAGATTTTTGTTATGAAAAACAATTACTTAAGCCAAAAAACATGTTTAATACTATTATTTTCATTGTTACCGTTTCTATTTTATGGCCAAACGGAAAAAACCGAAAACACAGAAGTAAATAAATCTGAAGTTAAATTTGAACCTCATTGGTTAATTAATGCTAATATAGGGGCCATGCAATACTATGGAGATGTAGCTGAAAAAAGCGACCCTTTTAGCCAGATGGCTCATGGAACTGCATGGGGATATGGAATAATATTAGGTCGTCAGTTTAGCCCTGTTTTAGGGGTACGAGGCCAGTTTCTTGCCGGAACAATCAAAAGCAAGAAAGATAAATACAAAGGCGGTGCTCCGGCAAATCTAAGTTTTGAAGCAAAAGTAATTGAGTTTAATGCACATGGAACTGTGAATTTTAGTAACTGGTTTTTTAAATATAAACATGATCGATTATTTTCAATATATGGTTTTCTCGGTATTGGCCTTTCAAATTTTAGAGGTGAAACTAAAAAAAGCGGTAAAGTGATTAATAGAGTTGGTTATAATGGTGTAGGTCTTGGCGGCCGTGAGCTTGAAGGGGTGATACCTATCGGTACTGGCCTTGAAATCCGACTAAATGATAAATTTACTGTGAACCTTGAAACTTCTATTCATGGAATAAATACAGATATTCTCGATGGAGTTGAAGGCGCTTCAAGATACGATATGTATGGCTATACATCAGCAGGCTTAACGTATAAGTTCAATTTTACCTCAGGTTTGAATAAAATGCTTAATGAATATG
>CAZBSL010000085.1:0-3486 GCA_964494265.1 uncultured Bacteroidales bacterium | reverse complement strand
TTAACGTATAAGTTCAATTTTACCTCAGGTTTGAATAAAATGCTTAATGAATATGAGAATGTTACATTTGAAACCACACCAACAATTCTTGAAGAAAAAGGTGATAAAGTAGAGGTAACAATTAAAGGAAATATTCCGGAAAAATATTTTAATAAAAAAGCTGCAATGTTATTCACTCCTGTTTTAACCTATGAAGGCGGTGAAACAATACTTGAACCAATTACACTACAAGGTGAAGAAGTTATAGGAGACGGAATTGTAATTAATTATAATGAAGGAGGTAACTTTACTTATACCGATGTGATTGACTATGTGCCGGGAATGAATAAATCTGAACTAAGTGTTACACCGATTGCCTACATCGTAAAAGAAACTATTCATAAAAACGGTCAAGACATAAAAATTAGAGAAAAGTTTATTGAATTAGGAGAAAGAAAATTAGCTGATGGTGTTATTTATACATCAAAAAGAATTGTTAATGATGAAACCATCCTTATCTCTCCTCATAAGTATGTTAAAGTTACAATTGCAACTAAAAAAGCTGAAATATTTTTCCCTGTAAATAAATATTATTTGAATTGGAATCTATCATTAAACAAAGCGACTGAATCTAAAGACAAAATAGAAGCTGTTGCTGAATTTATTGAAAAAGGTTGGAAGATTAAAGATATTAAACTCGATGGCTGGGCTTCTCCTGAAGGTGAAGAAACATTCAACGAAGGCCTTTCCGAAAATAGAGCAAAAACAGCTACTACCTATATTCAGAAAACAATAAAAAAACTTATTAGAGCAAAAACATCATTATTATCAATAAAAGACTCTAAGAAAGACATAGACTATATTGTTAACTTTCATGGACCTGACTGGAAAGGTTTCTTAATGGATTTACAAAAATCTTCAATTCCAGATAAAAAAATAATTCTTAATGTCATAAAATCAGCTTCTCCCGAAAAGAGAGAACAAGAAATTAGAAATATGATATTAATTTATCCCGAAATTGAAGAAGCAATTCTACCTCCATTAAGACGGGCAAATATCACAGTTGATTGTTTTGAACCAAAGAGAACTGATGGTGAAATAGCAAAGCTTTCAACAACACATCCAGATTCGCTGTCTATTAATGAGTTATTATACTCTGCCACTTTAACAAAAGATGTTAAAGCAAAAAACAGGATTTATAAATCTGCTTCCGTTTTATATCCAAAATGTTGGAGAGCATTAAGTGATGCAGCCGCAACAGAAACCAAAATTGGAAACCTTGAAAAAGCTGAAGTATATCTGCAAAAAGCTATTAAATTGGCGCCAAATAGTGGAATCATTGAAAACAATTTGGGTGTTGTAAATTGCAGGCTTAATGAATATTCAAAAGCTGAAGATCATTTCAATAAAGCTCAAAAATTAGGTGAAAACGAAAACTATAATTTGGGAATTATTATGATCACAAAAGGTGAATATGATGAGGCCATAAAATTATTTGGAAGAACAAAATGCAAATATAATATTGGCCTGGCTTATCTTTTAAATAAAGATTACGACCAAGCCGAAAAAGCTCTAAAATGTGCACCAAAAACTGCCGAAACTTTTTATTTGTTAGCAATAATAGGTGCAAAAACCGATAACACTTCTTTAATGTATGAAAATCTTGTAAAAGCTATTAAAATTAAGAAAGCATATAAAATTCAAGCAAAAAATGACAGGGAATTTTTACTTTACGAAAATGAACCTGATTTTCAAAGTTTAGTAAATTAATAAAACTAATTATTGAAATTTTCAAGAAAGCCCCTAAATTTTAGGGGCTTTTTTATTATAAAAAGAATACATTTGCATTAATAAACATGGTATAAACAAAAACAATATTACAATGAACAAAAAACTTGACTTTAAAGTAATTGCACTTTTTTTATTTATTACAACAATTCTGGTCGGATGTAGTAATTTAAACAAAATGGTTAAACATAAAGACCTAATTAAATATGAAGTTACCCCAAAAGTGCTTGAAACAAATGGTGGAATAGTTGAATTTTCTATAAAAGGAACAATCCCGGAAAATTATTTCAATAAAAAAGCAGCAGTTCTATTCATGCCTGCCTTAACTTATAAAGATAATTATGTTCTACTTAACCCTATTACTTTACAGGGTGAAAATGTTGTTGGTGATGGAATAGTAATTAATTCGAAAACGGGAGGTACTTTTTTATATAAAGAATCAGTCGAATATACCCCTGAAATGATTGTTTCGGAGTTGGTTGTTGACCCTATTGCTTATATTGTAAAAGATAAAGTGAAAATTAATGCAAAAAGAGAAGAAATAAAACAAAAATCAAAATTTGCTGAATTTGGTGAATTTAAAATGGCTGATGGTGTGATATATACGTCTGAAAGGATAATGAATAACGAAAACATTATGTTAGCAGAAGACGCATACGAAAAAGAGACACTAATTACCGAATCTGCAACTATGTATTTTGCAGTCAATAAGTATAACCTTAATTGGAATCTTCCTTTAAATAAAGAAAATGAAGCGAAAAACAATTTTGTTAGCTTAGATGATTTCCTTAGAAAAGGCTGGGAAATTAAAGATATTACGATTGATGCTTATGCATCACCCGAAGGTGAAGAAAGACTTAATGAAGGATTAAGCGAAAATCGCGGAAAAACCGTTCATAACTTATTTGAAAAAAGAGTTAAAAAATTAGCAAAAGAAAAAGATTCAAAAGTTTGTGCAAAGTATATTAAAAACGATGTTCTTTTTGAAATGAATGCACTTGGTGAAGACTGGAACGGATTCCTAAAATCTGTTGCAAATTCCGATCTAAAAGAAAAACGTACAATTATTAATGTAATTAACTCATCTAATCAATTAAAAAAAGAACAGGAAATCAGGAATATGATAAATATTTATCCTGAATTTGAAAAAGAAATCCTTCCTCCTCTTAGAAGGGCAAAAATTAGTGTCACCTGTTATGAACCAAAAAGAACAGATGAAGAAATTTCAAAACTTTCAACAACTTATCCTGACTCATTAGCGATTAACGAACTTTTATATTCAGTTACTTTAACCGATAATTTAAAAACAAAATTAAGGATTTATAAATCTGCAATTTCTGTTTATCCAAAATGCTGGAGAGCATATAATAACGCAGCAGCAATTGACATAGAACTTGGAAATCTCGATGAAGCAGCCGGATATTTGAACAAAGCAAAAACATTAAAATCAAATAATGGATTAATTGAAAATAATCTTGGTGTAGTTGCCTGTAAAAATGGCGAATATGAGCTTGCTGAAAAGCATTTTAATAATGCAAAAAAATTGGGTGAATGCGAAAATTATAATCTTGGAATTTTGAGTATAACAAAAGGCGATTACGACAAAGCCCTTTCATTATTCAGCAAAGCAAAATGTGATTATAATTTGGCTCTGGCACAATTATTAGCCGGAGAAAATGAAAAGGCAGAAAAAACTTTGAATTGTGCACCAAAATGCGG
>CAZBSL010000084.1:1671-11873 GCA_964494265.1 uncultured Bacteroidales bacterium | reverse complement strand
AATCGTCATGAATTACCTCTAATTGTTGGTTCCTTTTCCTTTTTAGCTCGGAAATCTCTTTATTTTTTATGTTCAATTCTATTGCGTTTTGTGAGAGTTTCCTATGTGCCTTTCTGATTTTTTTAAAATAATAATACATAAATACAAACAGAGCGCTTATTGCAATAATAGCTAAAGCTAATGAAATAATAAATTTCCTTTGGTTTGCAATTATAGTTTTCTTTTGGTCATTGATAATTGTAAGATTATCAATTGCTTCATTTTTATTATCTATCTGATATTTTGCTGATAATTTTGCAATCTGGATATTCATTTCTCTGTCATGCTTTTTTCTGAAAGCCTCCATATATTTCTCTTGAAAATCACTACTTCTGTCAAGATTATTATTTGATTGATATATGTCAATTAATGATTCATAAATAAAAGGGAGGTAATATTTATAACGGTATTTTTCGGCAAGAGAAATTGCTTTATAATAATATGGAATAGCCTGAGGAATTGAATCTTCAGCATGAAGTAAATCTCCGAAAAGAAAATAAATATTTGTTAACTGCCTTGTGTGATTTGTTTTTATAGCGAGGGGTAATGCCTCATTTAAGAAAATTCGGGCTTGTTTTGTCTGGTTATCTTCTAAACAAATAGTACTCGACTTAGTCAAAGCAAAAACCAGTGCCCTTGAAGGTGCAGGTAATTTTCTTGCCGAGTCTCTCGCTTTTTGCATGCATTGAAAAGCTTTCTCAATATCTGTATCATATATTATTAAACCAAAGCATGTTAGAGCATTACAGAATATCTCGGGGTTTTTTGATTTTTTTGCAGCACTTAAACAGGAGTCCATTAATCCGTCAAGAACAAAAGCATTTAATATAATTTCTCCTGTTGTATATCTTTGGTAAGAATATAATGCCCGGTAATTATCTGCAAGTTTAGCATAATTTTTTATTAGTTTATTGATTTCAATAGCTGATGTACAATATGTAATTGCCGAATCTATCATTTCTAATTGATAGTAATACTCTTCAATGCCTCTCATTGCTCGTATCATAATATTGGTATCATTGAGTTCTTTAGAAATATTATAAGCATGATTATAAGCCTGAAAAGAATTATTGAATTTTAAAAGTCTATTAAAAACCTCTCCTTGTCTTATTCTGCAAAGTCCGATTTGCAAGGTATCATGCTGTTGTTTGGCAATTTCAATACTATTGAATAATAATTCATTTGCAAATTCGAGAGAATCGGCATTAATGTAATCCT
Source organism: uncultured Bacteroidales bacterium (assembly GCA_964494265.1). GTDB lineage: Bacteria > Bacteroidota > Bacteroidia > Bacteroidales > JAEINX01 > JAEINX01. The sequence continues at coordinate 10,616 of CAZBSL010000084.1, read as the reverse complement.
GACTTTTTTGATAAAGAATATAAGCAAGTGAGTCATCGGGATAATCGCCTAATGATTCTATGTATTCGTTTAAATTAAAATGTTCTTGAGCTTTTGATCTTTCGGTTTTAATTAAACAAATAGTTATAAGACATAAAGAAATAATCAATAAACGAAAATGAAATTCATTTTTTTTCAGATAATGAAAAAGATAGATCATAATTTATTTAATTCACAAAAAGTAGTTTCCTAATAAAAGACAATCTTTTTTGTAAACGATTGACCATCCACTGAAATTTTAAGTAAGTAAATTCCAATACGCATTCCCATTTTATTAAAACCAATAGCATTATTCCCCCTCTTAATCTCTCCTTGATAAATTGTTTTTATGAAACAGCCGTTCAGATCATACAATTCAATTTGTATCATCTGATTTTTTTTCGCATTGATAATTATTTCAGATGATTCTGTCAAAGGGTTAGGTGCTATTCTCACATTGATGAATTCTTCTATGATATTTTCCTCAATAAAGCTGCTTCCGGGAGGTATCAGATTAATCAATGCCTGATGATAAGCAGGAAACATGTCCATCGAATCAATATCATAGTATCCGTAAATACCTCCAAATGAATAATTAGTGTAGAATTTATCGTTTACATCGTAGCCATCACAAACGAAAAAATGCCCATCATAGTTTCCCGGTTCCCAAGGAGCCGGACTATCTGCTGTTCGTCCTTCTATCATAATTGGGCGGCCATTATCTAATTCATTTTTGAAAAGGGCAATCCATTCGTCTTTTGTATAGTCCCAACGTTGAATAACCATTGCACCTGTATCATAATTAAGGTATTCTTCAAGAACAGGAGCTATTAGAAAAATAGTCCCTTCCCATCCAACTTGAATACTTGCCCCAATTGCACCACAGGCATAAAACAGTGATGCACAATTATGATATTGCGCAGAATCTGCATTTTCAAGGAGTTCATAAGGCATTTGCGAATAATCCAAATTAAGCTCCTCATAGTTGCAATACCAATAATAACCCGCATAATCAGTAAAATCAAGTATTCCACTACCGTTTTCCGGATATTCCCAATAATGAACTACTCTTGCCATAGCCGTAATCCAGCAACTATTTCCCATATGCCCGTTTATTCCGCCTGTCAAAGCAGGATAATAGGCATTGTATGGCCATTGATAAGTTTGCCAGTTGTTATTAATCAAAGGAGTTACCTGAGAAAAAATTATATTGCTCCAAAGTAAAATAATTAAAAATAGTAGCTTTTTCATAATTACTCATTTTAAATTTGTTTTTTTCTTCTAGCCTGCCTCTATCCAAAGAACAGCTTTTATTGTTGCCGGAATGTATTGCCTTGAGCAAGCACAAGAATTTAATTTTTCATTTTTTGATATTAATTTAGATTTCATAAAAAAAACGGCAATATACATAATAAAAATGGATTAAACTAAAAATGATTAAATTTTTACTGCATAAAAAACAGTAAGTATTTCATAATCACTTATGTTATTATTGAAAAAATAATTGTCACAGCTAAGACAGATTCTTTTAGATTTAAACTCTGCACTCCGGATCAGCAAACCTGCCTTATAAAGCATTATGGCGGGCAGGTCTGTAGCAAATTTTATTTTTACAATTTGTCGAATTGGACTCAAGCTTCTAATTTCAAACCATGAACATTTACTTACCCTACTTCTTGTTCAAAGCAGCCAAACGTTTTAACAATGGTGGGTGAGAATAGTAAAAGAAAACATAAGTAGGATGAGGTTGTAGATTACTTAAATTATTAACAGATAATTTTTTCAGAGCTGAAATTAATGCTTCTGGATTAAAATTAATTCCTGCATAACTATCGGCTGCATATTCATTTTTGCGAGAAACGACATTCATCACCAAACCAAGAACAAGAGATAAAGGACTATAAAGCAAGCCGAAAGCAAGTATTCCCATGTGGAAACTTCCTTTATCGGCTCCAAGAGCTTGAGAAAGTAAAGGATTACCAATAAACAATGATAGAATAAATAACATTAAACCGGTTTGGGCAAGTGAAAAAACAATTCCTACAAGCGTATGCTTTTTTTTGTAATGCCCGATCTCGTGAGCTAAAACTGCCACAAGTTCATCCGTTGTATGATCTTTTATAAGTGTGTCATACAACACAATACGTTTTTCTGAGCCAAGCCCGCTGAAATATGCATTTGCCTTATTCGATCGTTTTGAACCATCGATCACGAAAATATTATTGAGCTTGAAACCAACTTTAGACGCAAATTCTTCGATTGCAGTACGTAATTCACCTTCTTCTAAAGGAGTTTGTTTATTAAATATTGGAACAATTAGCGTTGAGTAAAACATTGTAATAAAAATCATAAACAAGCCGATTGCTGCCCATGTAATTAACCAGAACCACTGGCCTGTTGAAATATAAATCCAAACGATCAAGGCTAATATTCCACCCCCGATTATTGCTCCCAGCATTAAGCCTTTGAGTTTATCAAGAATGAATGTTTTTGGAGTTGTTTTATTGAAACCAAATTTTTCTTCAATTACAAAAGTACTGTAAACTGAAAATGGAGTGGACAAAATATCAGCGACAAGAGCTAAAATTCCAAAAAACATTAAAGCCATCAAAATAGGATTTATTGTATATTCCCTGACGAATTTGTCGAGAAAAGCAAATCCGCCAAATATCAACATCGCAAGTAATGCAATAAAAGATAATGATTCGGTTATCAATGAAAAATGCTGCTTTGTTTTTTCGTAATCCTGTGATTTTTTGTATTCTTCGGCATTATAAATATCATCTAATTCCGGTGGAATTGTATTGCTCCAATATGTGGAATTCAAATAATCAAGAAAGCGTTCAAATAAATAATTTAAAGTTATTATAATTAGAATTATTATAAAAATTGTATTTGCCATAATTATTTTTATTTAAAATTTCAACATCATACTATTTACCAAAATCATTAGATGAGTTAGTTAAACTAAGTATATCCCATAATTGAATACACAATTGATCCGATTACTTCATGTATCAATTCATCCCAAAGCAAGAAATTAACCATGAATGGAACAAATAGGTAATCAAACTGATATCTTCTTTCTCCAACATATTTGTTTGTGCAATATTCGTCAACTTCTATCCCTGTTTTTGAAAAACAAGCTTTTGCTCTTTTCATATGAATAGCTGAAGTTATGAGTAAGAATTTACCATCGGGGAAAATTTCATCTATGATTTCCTTAGAAAATACTGCATTCTGATGAGTGTTATCTGACACAGAATCAATATATATAATAGAATCTGGAATGTCAATTTTCAATAAAAAACGTTTCAATAAAACCGCTTCATACATATCACGATACAATAATGAACCGGGACCTCCAGATATTAAAATATCTTTAATTTTTCCTGCTTTATACAATTCAACTGCTTGCATTATTCTGTCAACATTGCTACGAAAAGTAAGCTTATCAGTTTGTTTTTCATAGGTTATCATCCCACCTCCGAGAACAATACCGACATCATAAACTTCATCAATATCCTGGATTTTAACAACGGGCCTTTCCCACAAACGAATAAATCCATCCGTAATAAAAGAGTTTGAAAAGAAAAGAAACATAATTATTGAAACCAATAAAAATCTTTTTGATTTCTTTTTATTTTTAATAAATAAAGCAAAAATCAATAATGTAAATATCCAAATTATCGGACTAAGTGCAAAAGATAATATTTTTGAGATTACAAAAAACATCAATATCCTCCACTCCATTTTCTTAAAAACCATTCAGTTGTCAGGAGGGTTAGAATTACAATAAATATCCAAAACAAATTTATAATATCAACAAACTTAAATTGACTATAAATTATAGTTTTAATATCTTCTCTTTCCTTTATTAAATCAGATAGCTTCTCAAATTGACCGGGAAATACAATTTCACCATCATTTCGATTAGCCAATTTATACATTAAAGCATGATCGGCAACTGAGTTGATTGTTTCTATATCAATAGCTCTAACCATAAATTCACCATTTTCAAAATATTGCTTGTCGCCAACTCTGACTTTTGCATCATAATTATAAGTTCCAACCTGAAAACTTCCGGCATTTAAACTATATTGGTTTTTTGTTGGAGAAAACACAAATGGAAATACATTTTCATCTTTATCAATGATATTTATTTCGATTTCCGGTTCATTAATCAATTCATAGCTTTGATTATAAACTTGTGCTTCAAATTCAACATTTTCGTTTTCGTTAAAACTATTTTTACTAAGCACCTTAAAATTACTTTTATCTTCCTTAACTGACAAATATTGAATAGTTTTATTAAAGATTTCGTTAAAAGAATTATGATTAGAATTATAAGAATAATCAAACATTTTCCATCTCCAAAGGCCTTCACCCAGAATAATTCCGGTTTTAAGATCAAGATTTTTGGTAAAAGTTATTAGTGGATTTGGTGATAAAAGTTTATTGATTTTTTGATAAAATAAAATATTTGAAGCAGCAGATAATCCCTTATTATAACTTCCAAAGGGTACAACAAGAGGCGGCAAATCCGGAATTAAATTATTTGTTGTTTCACTTAACTCAAATAAAGAAAATTTATCATTCAAGGAAGCCTGTGCTTCAACTGAAATGTTTTTGTCACTCAAAATCGTAATTCCCGCTTCAGCTTTATTAAATTGATGCATTGCTGTTTGATTTCCAACAACAAACAAGATTGGAATTTTTGAATTTTTAATTGTGTTTATCAACGAAAGCTCGGAATTTTCCTTTGAAGGCAACTGATGCAAAACCACTAAACTATATTTAGAAATTTTCTCAGTAAAATCAGTAATAATGAAATCTTCGACCTCATAATTAATATTGCTTTCAAGAGCTGATTTTAAAGCAGTTATGTCGGGATGAGGCGAGTTGGCAAGGATTAGTATTTTTTGCTTTGAATCAAGAATATCAATAAAAATATACCTTTCATTGTTTGCATAAGTGATTTCATTTTCAAATGGTGAAAGTTTTACAGTATATTTTTGTAATCCTGTTTTTTTTGCTTCAATATTTAAAACTACGGTTTCTAAGAATTTATCACTCGTAATATCAATTAATTGAGAGAATAACACCTTATTCCCTTTTAATACTTCAAGTTTTGCATTTAAATTTTTGCATTTATTTGCTTTGACCAATATTTCAATCGGAAACTCATTATTCAAATATGCAATTCTGTTATAGTTCAAATCCTCAAGGAGAATGTCTTTTTGAATATTCGTATCGCCGAGAGCAATCGAATACAGCGGAAAATCCTCATGGCGTGCAAGATATAAAGGATTCTTTCCTTTATTATAAAGCCCGTCACTGCCAATAATTAAAGCACCGACATTTCGATTCGAATAACGTTTATCTATTTCATCAAACAAAACATCAAAATTGCTTTGTTTTCCTGAAAACATTTCAGGTCTTTTTGGGAAATTCTCAGAATTTATAAATTCGACTTCATTAGAAAAAAAGTATTTTTTTACATCATAATCAGCAGATAGATTATCAACGAAAGCATTTAATTCATCAAAATATTGAGTTTTATAATAAGTTGAATCTTTACCGATTACAATTGATTCGGAATTATCTTGAGCAATAATGATTATTGGTTTTTCGAAATGTTTAATTACTGATTTCAGCAAAGGTGATAGCAACAAAAAAGCAATTATGCTGATTGAAATAAAACGTAAAATGCTAAGAAAAATAATTAAGCCTTTCGGGAATTCCTGTCTTTTATTTTTGAAATATAAAATACCGGAAAATATTATTCCGAGAAGCAAGCAAAAAATTATGAACCACGAAGGATAATCGGTAATTATATTCAATTTTTATGATTTTATTTGACTTTATTTTATAGTCATTAAACATTCAAGCCACCGCAAATACTAATAACCTGGCCAGTCAAATAATCAGAGAGGTCGGAAGCAAGAAAAACAGCAATTCTCGCAACATCCTCAGGTTTTCCGGCCCGACGCAAAGGAATACTTTTAATCCAGTCAGCCTTTACGTCATCGGGTAATTTTGCAGTCATTTCCGTTTCAATAAAACCCGGGGCAATTGCATTGCAACGAATATTTCGTGAACCGAGTTCTTTTGCAATTGATTTTGTGAAACCAAGAATTCCGGCCTTTGAAGCCGAGTAATTTGATTGTCCGGCATTTCCATTCACTCCAACAACCGATGCCATATTGATTATTGAACCCGAACGCTGCTTCAGCATTGAACGTTGTATGGCTTTGGTTAAATTAAAAACAGATTTCAAATTCACTTTCAAAACTATATCCCAGTCATCTTCAGTCATTCTCATTAGCAATCTATCGCGTTCGATGCCTGCATTGTTCACAAGAATATCAACTTTCATAAAATCGTTTAAAACTTTTTTTACAAGTTCCTCGGCATCATTAAACGAACTTGCATCCGAAGCATAAGCTTTGCCTTGAACTCCCATTTCAGAAAGTTCTTTTTCAAGGCTTTTACAATTCTCATCATAAGCAAGATCGGTGAAAGCAACATTAGCACCCTGTTTTGCAAATTCAATTGCAATTGATCTTCCAATTCCGCGGGCAGCCCCGGTAATTAATGCAGTTTTATTTTCTAACAGTTTCATTATCAATATATTATATTTGTCAATTCATAGAGTATTTATACCGAAATTCTAATTTCCACATATATAAAAAACTCAAAAAATATGTTTTTTCAAACGGGTCAAAGTTAGTAATTTCCTAATAATACTGATGCAAATGAAAAAATCGGCTAAATATTGTTTTGATGTGCCTGTGGATAAAAGATTTCTTTTTACAAATTCACATTCCCAAATTCTTAAACGCCTCATAGACGAGAAAAGCCGGCCAAACAATGGCTTTTAGAAACCCGATCACACCTAACCAAAAACTTGTTGCATGTGAAATAAAATAAACTGCTGCTCCAACAAATCCCAAACCATAAACTGCACTCATTGCAGGATCACTTTCTTGAATTTTTTTTGCCATGATATTTTTCCTTTTTAATTAATTATTTTATTTTTTCTGCTATCAAATATATCCTCTCCGATTGAAATTCAAAGTCATAAATTGGTAATCTTTGTTCAATTTCAATAATTTTAAATCCAAATTTATTAAGATACCCTTTCAACTCACTTTGCGTAAATGTACGATAAAAAACAAGAGTTTCGTTATCGGTAAAATATCCATAAAAGTCTCCGGTATGAACAGTTATCGCAAGTTTTCCGTTGATTTTTAAAATTTTATTGAAATCCGAGAAAAGTTCATTTAATTTTTCATCCGGTATATGGATTATTGAATAGAAGGCATTTATTCCATCAAATGTATCAACCTCAAAATCCATCTCAAACATGTCCATTTGTTTAAAGTCAATATCAGGGAAATTCTGCTTTGCAGTTTCTATGCAGTTTTTTGATAAATCGATGCTCGTTACTTTAAATCCCTTGTCTCTAAAGAATCTGGCTTGTTGGGCTGAGGAACAACAACCGACATCTAAAATTTCCCGGCCTTGACTAATTAAAGAGATAAAACGTGTCAAAAAGTCCTTATCATAAGGTTTCTTTATTAACTCATCTGAAAATTTCTCATAATAATTAATATGGTCTTTATCGTAGTAATCTGAACATGATAGTTTTGCTTTCTCTATGTCAATTTTATTTTTCACAAATATAAAACTTATTGATTATTTTTGAATTTCAATAACTTCTAATTCTGATTACTTTAGGCACTTATTTATTTCGACTTATCTAATGACAGCTTCTAATTTGCAGGTGGAAAAGTTAAACAAACATGAGCACCTCCCTCACCTCTATTTTTAGCTGAAATTGAGCCTGAATGTGAATCCATCACCAATTTTACAGCAGCCAATCCAAGTCCCAAACCTTCGGAGTGCATTATATCATCGGTCGAGAAATATTCAAAAAGCTTGCTCAATGCTTCTTCTGAAAAACCCGGTCCCTGATCACAAATTTCAATATTAATTGTTCCCTTATCTGTGGAGGTATTAATAAAAATCTGTCCGTTTTCAGGAGAATATTCAATTGAATTCTCCAAAATATTTACTAATGATTTCTGAATAAGGTTATGATTGGTAATAATATTAATATCTTTTGTAAAACCTTTTTCAATTTTTATGTTTGCTAAATCCAACTTTTCCTGAACTTCTTCCAATGCTGATGAAATTATTTTTTCCACATTCATGGGTATCATTTCAAAAGTATATTTCTCAGCATTGAGTTGAGTAATTAAAAGAGCTATTTCAGAAAACCTAACAAGCCTGTCTGAAGAGATTTTTAAATATTTTATAAATTCTTCGTGCTCAGTTGAGGCTAATGAATCAAGCAAAATGTCGGCAAATCCCGAAATTCCATTCAAAGGTGTCCGTATTTCATGGCTGATAATAGTAAGAAAATCGGATTTGGCTTTTTCAAGAGTTGAAAGTTTTTCGTTTGCTTCCTTTAACTGAGCTGTACGCTCTGATACTTTTTGCTCAAGTATTACATTAATTGATTGTAGCTGTTCGGTTTTGTCTTTGAGTGATAAATGAGTACGAACACGAGCTAAAAGTTCTTCTGCATTAAAAGGTTTCGTTACATAATCAACGGCGCCAAGTTTTAATCCTTTCACAACACTTTCTTTCTCAACTTTTGCGGTTAAGAAAATTATGGGAATATCTTTTGTTTTTGAATCACTTTTTAGCTGACGACAAACTTCATAACCGTCAACAACAGGCATCATAATATCTAACAATATCAGATCAAAATCGTTTTGTTTTACGGCTGCAAGTGCTTCTTTTCCGTTTTGAGAATATGATAATTGATAATTCTCAGCCATCAGAATATTTCCCAAAACCTGAATATTCTTTGGAACATCATCAACTATTAAAATCCTAAAGTCTTTATTTTCTTT
>CAZBSL010000084.1:0-1571 GCA_964494265.1 uncultured Bacteroidales bacterium | reverse complement strand
TGTTCCAAAGTCAATAATTTCATGCACAAAATGGTTTTTCTTAACAGTTTTCCAATCAGGAAGAAATTCCTTTTCCAGAACAGTAATTATCTCATCCAAATTTTCTTTTGCCTTGTCTGAGAGAATAATATCAGGCTCGTAACTTTCAACTTTGTCATCGACTTTTTTTCTTTTATATTTCAAGTAATTACACACTTCATAAAAAAGCTCCGAGATCAAAGTCGGTTTCATCAGATAAGAATTAAATCCTTTTTTAGAAATTAAATTCATACTACTTCCAAAGACTGATGCAGTCAAGGCAATTACCGGTATGTTCATTATACTTTTGTCTTTCCTAATCAATTTAATGGCCTCAAATCCATCCATAACCGGCATTCTAATATCCATTAAAATCAAGTCGGGTTTAAATTCTCTGGCAGCAATAATTGCTGCTTGTCCGTCTTCGGCAAAAATGGTTTTGATTTTCGTTTTTTCGAAAATTTCTTTTATTAAATTCCTATTAGTCTGATTATCATCTGCAACAAGGATAGTAGCGGGTTCAAATTGTATATTTTCATAGTCAAACAATTTTTCAACTATTGCCTCGGTTTTTTCGTGGGACACAAGAACATCATGCAATAAAATTTCAAAAGTACTTCCCTTTCCAAGCTCACTTTTTAAAATGATCTCACCTCCCATCAAATTAACCAGTCTTTTTGAAATTGCCAGACCTAAACCTGTACCGCCAAACTTTTTTTCATCCTGCCCATCTTGTTGTTCAAAAGATTTAAAAATGCGATCAAATTGTGATTTTGGAACACCGATACCCGTATCTTCAACAGATATCAATAACTCAATTTTCTTCTTATCATCTGACTCTCCGACTATTTTACTTTTTAATTTTATATTACCAATTTCTGTAAATTTTATGGCATTTCCGATAATGTTAAATAAAACCTGCCGTAGCCTTACTTCACTCAAGATCAAGCTATCCGGTATATTAGGATCAAAATCAGAAATAAATTCAAGATTTTTTTGCAGAATTTTTATTGAAAATATTTGTTCGATTTCTTTTAAAACAGGTTTTAAATTCAATGGGGCATATTGAATTTCAAGTTTTCCGGCTTCAATTTTTGAGAGATCAAGAATATCATTAATTAAAGTCATTAGGCTTTTTCCACTCGACTTAATTGATTCAACATAGGATTTTTGTTTGTGATCGGTAATTGTTGTTCCGAGCAAGTCGGCAAACCCGAGAACTGCATTCATTGGTGTCCTAATTTCATGACTCATATTTGCGAGAAATTCGCTTTTTACTTTGTTTGCTTTTTCGGCTTCATTCTTTGCCAACACCAATTGTTCTTCAACATGTTTAAGCTGTGTGATATCGGAGTCGATTGCAACAATCAGTCTTACTTTATTTTTTTTCTCGAAAATGGGCGTTAAAGTAGTTTGAGTCCAAACGGTTTTTCCAAATTTATTAACAAATTGAGATAAATACATTACAGATTCTTTCATCCGTACTGCATTTTCAAAAAGATTTTTTATTTCAGGATGAGAACTTGATTTAAATAAGTTTGAATTTTGAGTTT
>CAZBSL010000083.1:9935-11943 GCA_964494265.1 uncultured Bacteroidales bacterium | reverse complement strand
AAAATATGATTCTTCGTTTGTAGATAATATTGAAACTGATAGAAGGTTAATAAAAGTAAATTTAGAAGATGCCGAGAATCAAATCAAACAATCAGAGTTAATTATACATCAATATTTTTATTTATCAAACAACACAAATAAGAAAAATGACTCTATAAAAAACACAAAAAAAAGGAAGCTGTTTTCATTTGGTAAATTATCTTATACATTCAAATATAAACGAAAATCTTATTTATATACTGAGGATTCTCCTTTAAATGATTTTTATCAAAAATATGATATTGTACTCGATTCAAGTTTAACTTATGATTCGGTTGGAGTAACTAAAATTGAGAATCAAATAATTTGGTCGAATGAGAATTTGAGAAACCTTAGCCTATACAAACCTTTTAATATTTATTTCGGATTGAGACATGTAAATCTTAGTTTATGGTCGGAAAACGAACAAAAAAAGTATAATCAGATAATTTCATTTGGTAATGTTTCATTCCTGCTTCTTAAAAGATTCAGGTTAAGTACAGGTATGAATTATGCAATCGGAGGTTATAATGATGGAGATTTTTCATGGAAAGCTAAACTTGACAAAATATTTTGGAAGGAAAAGAAGCAAATCGGCACTTTGTCGTTTGCATTGAATTATGTTTTGAAAGAACCCGGATGGTTTTATGAACATTATTATTCAAATCATTTTCGTTGGGACAATAATTTTAACAAACATGCATTTGGCTCTTTTGAGGCTTCTTTCAAAAAAAGAAATTTAAAAGCCGGTGTGATTTTTTATAATCTAAAAAATTATGTTTATCTTGATACAATTGCAAGGCCTGTTCAATTTGAAAAATCATTTAATGTTTTGAAGGCCTATTTGACCAAATCCTTTTTCCTTGGTAACTTTTATATAAAAAATTCTTTAGTGTTTCAAAATGTTTCAAATGAAAATATCTTAAGACTACCGAAAATTATTCTTAATGCAAGCTTCTCATATAATTTAAAGTTATTTAAGGGAGCAGCTTACATTCAACCCGGGATTGACGTATTTTATAATACCGAATATTATGCTGATGAATATATGCCTGCCACAAGAAGTTTTTATATGCAAAATCAGTACAAAACCGGAAATTATTTTTATGCCGATGCATTTATTAATGTTAAAATTCAACGCACGAGATTTTTCTTAAAATATATGCATTTTAATTCTCATTTCTCAGGCCATGATTACTTTATGGTTCCTCATTATCCGATGCGTGATGCAGAAATAAAATTTGGTTTATCATGGATTTTTTATGATTAATTTCAGAACTCAATCATCAGTCCGTTTCTCCATCCTTCCATTTCACAAACAAACTTTCACCAACGAATTCTCAAAATGTTTTTTTAAATATTCTAATTGATTGTAATAAAATTTTCTATTTTCGCAAAAAAGAATAAATTTGTATTTATTTTAATTTTATAAAAATATGACAAACAGGTCTTCAAGGTTTTTTTCAACATCAATCACAAAGGATCAGGCAAAAGATAGTGGAATGGCTATTATGCTGATACTTATGATAATCGGACTTTATACAAAAAATGATCTATTTTATAAATTAGCATTTCCCGTATTATTAATGAATATGATATACCCGATGTTTTTTTATCCGTTTGCCATTTTTTGGTTCGGATTTGCAAATATGCTGGGTACAATTATGTCAAAAATATTGCTTTCAGTTGTTTTTTTCGTAATTGTTATGCCGATTGCTCTACTCAGGCGATTGCTTGGGAAGGACACTTTATTATTAAAAGAATTTAAAAAAAGTAATGAATCGGTAATGAAAACACGCAACCAAACTTATGTTGCTGCCGATTTGGAAAAACCATTTTAAAAAATATTTCACATGGAATTTTTAAGAGATTTATGGGCATTTTTGAAAGTGCGTAAGAAATTCTGGCTTTTGCCCCTAATAATTGTTTTATTAATATTCGGAGTATTAATAGTATTAACAAGCGGCTCAGCCATTGCACCTTTTATTTA
>CAZBSL010000083.1:6509-9835 GCA_964494265.1 uncultured Bacteroidales bacterium | reverse complement strand
TAGGAATATCAGCTTATTATCACGATAGTGCGGCAGCAATTATTGTTGATGGAGAAATAATTGCAGCAGCTCATGAAGAGCGTTTTACAAGAAAAAAACAGGATTATTCTTTTCCAATCAATGCAGCAAAATATGTTCTTGAAGAAGCCGGAATTGAATACGGTGACTTGCTTGCAATAGCTTTTTACGATAAACCATTGATAAAATTTGAGCGGCTTCTTGAAACATATCATGCCTTTGCACCAAAAGGCTTAAGAAGTTTTCTTTCAGCTATTCCGGTGTGGATAAAGGAAAAGCTTTTTATGAAAAAAATGCTGAGAGATGAGTTAAAAAAACTCGGTAAAGGAAATATACCTATTCTATTTCCCGAACATCATTTATCTCATGCTGCCAGTGCTTTCTATCCTTCACCCTTTGAGGATGCCGCCATACTAACTATTGATGGAGTCGGTGAATGGGCTACCTCGACAATTTGCCATGGAAAAGGAAATAAAATTGAGATAAAAAAAGAACTTGATTTCCCACATTCAATAGGTTTATTATATTCTTCTTTTACCTATTATACGGGATTTAAAGTAAATAGCGGTGAGTATAAACTTATGGGATTAGCTCCTTACGGAAATCCCGGTTCCGATCAACTTCAAGAATATAAAGAAAAAATACTGAGTGAACTCGTTGATATTCGTGAAGACGGTTCAATACTTCTAAACATGAAGTATTTCAATTTTGCTACCGGCTTGAAAATGTCGAACGATAAAAAATGGACAAAATTATTTGGTATTCCACCGAGGACGGAAGAATCAAAATTAACTCAGGATTACATGAATATGGCTTTGGCTATTCAGCAAATTACTGAGGATGTTGTAATTAAATTAGCCAAAACCGCAAAAGAACTTACCGGCAGCAAAAATCTTGTTATGGCCGGAGGCGTTGCTTTAAACAGCGTTGCAAACGGAAAATTATTGGCAAGTGGTATTTTTGAAGATCTATGGATTCAGCCTGCTGCCGGAGATGCCGGCGGGGCACTTGGTGCGGCTTATGCCGGTTGGTATATCTGGAAAGGCAAAGAACGCAAGGTTAACTCATCACCCGATTCGATGAAAGGAGCATATCTCGGTCCTGAATTTGGTGATAACGATATTAAGAAAGTGATTAGAAAATATAACGCAAAATATCAATATTTTGAGGATTTCGATGAACTCACCAAAGTTGTTGCAAGGCATATTGACGAAGGAAAAGTAATAGGATGGTTCCAGGGAAGGATGGAGTACGGCCCGCGTGCTCTCGGAAATCGTAGTATTCTCGGTGATGCCCGAAGCCCGGAAATGCAGAAAAAAATGAACCTGAAAATTAAATATCGTGAAGGATTCAGGCCATTTGCCCCCACTGTTCTCGAAGAAGACATTCAAAAATATTTCGTTTTGGATAAACCGTCACCATATATGTTATTGGTAATTCCCGTAAAAGAGGATAGGTGTAATCCTACTCCCGAAGGATATAATAATTTGGAATTATACGATCGTTTATATCATGTACGCTCGGATGTTCCGGCAATTACACATATTGATTTCTCGGCTCGAATTCAAAGTGTTAAACGCGAAACCAACCCAAGATACTGGCAAGTTATTAATGAATTTAAAAAATTGACCGGTTACGGTGTGATCGTTAATACAAGTTTTAATGTCAGGGGTGAACCCATCGTTTGCACTCCCGACGATGGTTTCCGTTGCTTTATGCGTACTGAAATGGATTATCTTGTTTTGGGTAATTATCTGTTCGATAAAACTCAACAGCAAGAGCTTCTTCACGATTCTAACTGGAAAGAAGAGTTTAAGTTGGATTAAAATATCTTTCAACTGTTTATATTCTTGTAGTTGTTGCATTTTTAGTTTATCATATTTTACTAAATCCAGAAATGGAAATCCATCCATACGGACTTGTTTCACTTCGTACGGACAAGTTAAGAAATTAGAAATTGGGATTTCTTCCTAATTTCCTCCAGAGAACTCTGGAATAATTTCCAGTTTCATTATATAATCATTCTCCTGTGTGTCGAAAATTTCTCGTCATGTTTGTTTCTTCTCATCAATTCGGATAAATTCTTTTGCAACGAATAATTATGATTAATTTCCCATAGATATTGCAGATTTAGACAGAAATAAATTGTAGGATTTGTTACAAAATATCAATTTATATTTGGGTTTTCCAACCCCTTCAGGGATTTGAAACCCAACGCTCAGGTTTCAAATCCCCGAAGGGGTTGGAAACCTTATGCTTGAAGATGTTCATAAGAACAAAAGCTTATCTCAGGCGATATATGATGAAGCTCTGTATATTGTTTCTCAAAAACAGAATTGAAAACAAATTATATTTTTTTTTATTTTATCCCTCTTTGCTTTTTAATTTCCTCATAAGCTGCATTTAGTTTTTGGAATTTCTCTTTGGCTGCTGTTTTAATATCTTCGCCAAGATGAGCTACTTTGTCGGGGTGATATTTTACAGCCATTTTATGGTAAGCTTTTTTGACTTCATCATCGGTTGATTCGGGAGTGGCTTCGAGGATTTTGTAGGCACTATCAATGTCTTTAACAAACATTGCTTTAATCGAAACATAATCATTATTACTAATTCCAAGATATGAACTGATTGAGTCAATCATTTCAACTTCTCGTGAGTGAAATTGCCCGTCGGCAGATGAGATTCCAAACAAAAAATGAAGCAATTGCAATCGTGCCGGGTAGTCCATATATTGCTTGATTTGCAAACTGACATCCTGGGCATTAATTTCTTGTTTCAGGATTTCTTTTAGTAATTTAATTTTTTGTTGTGCTTCGTAGGCTCCGAATTGGCGAATAAAAAATTGTTTTACATATTCTAATTCCGATCGCATTATTAGGCCATCGGCTTTCATAATTGCAGCGGAGAGAATTAATAAACTTATACTGAAATCACCTGATTGGGTAGGTTTAGATTCATATTTTCCTGTTTGCATTCCATCGTACATCGAGCCGAAAGCAAAGCCCATAATCGCTCCAATCGGTCCTCCGAAAGCCCATCCAAGTCCGCCGCCTATCCATTTTCCATAAGATTTCTTTGGCTGTGGTTGAGTCGTATTTGGCTCATTTGCACTATTTGATGCTTCGTAGGGGTGTTTTTTTTGCTTTTTAATAAAATTCATTGTTAGATAAACAATGATACCAATTACGAAGATAATTATTAAGTATGTCATGATTTTTTATGGTTATTTTTTATATTATCTAAGGTTTTAAAAATCAATGTAAAAATAATAAAAAAAATGCCATTGCAACTTAAGACGAGCAAATTCA
>CAZBSL010000083.1:1735-6409 GCA_964494265.1 uncultured Bacteroidales bacterium | reverse complement strand
GTTCTGGCAATTGAAGTATCGGTTTTTAATGTACCAAAATCGAGCATTCTTGATTTAATTATTTCTTGTTTTCCGTCAGGATATTCGGCCAAAAAAGTATGTTGCATAACAACCATATCGCGTTCACCTTCGACTATCATCATTTTTTCGATCATAATATCGGAAACGATTTCAAATGCTGAATCTTCTTTTCTGTTCATCGGTTCTGAAGAGAATAAACCGAGCCATTCCAAAGCAATTATAGGATTAGAATCTAATGCAATATTTAATTTCTCGGCTACTTTTTTCTTGATGTCATCTGAATTACCGGCGTCTATCATTTTTGCCATAAAATCGGCATAAGTCATTCCTTCAACATTAAATTTATCATACGATAATAAATTAATTGCTTTGAAGGCATCAATAATTTCGCACCATTTATCGTATCGGAATGTTCCGCGGAATATTGTTTCGGTCTCCGGAATACCGTAAAGATCGGTATATGGTAATGAATCCCTATTCGGGTAAACTTCTAATTCTCCTACTCCTGGAAAATTTAATCCTATTGGATTTTTAAACAGGTCTTCGGTAGGAATATAATGTACTTTTCCATGACGCAAATAATTTCCATCATTATTTCCGGCCATAACAACTCCTTTTGGGGCCCATGAAAACTTATAAGCGAAAGGATTTTTCTCAACTTCGGGAGCTACCAAAGCACCGCAGAAAGAATAAAATTCTTTTATTTTTCCGTTTTTATTATGAACATTGTCAATAATTCGCATTGCCGACATATGATCAATTCCCGGATCAAGTCCGATTTCATTTAAAATAAGAATACCTGCATTCTTTGCTTCTTCGTCTAAAGCTTTCATTTCAGGTTTTACATAAGATGTAGTTACCATATTCTTTTTATGTTTGATGCATTTTTTTGCAACCATAACATGATAAGCATAAGGTAATAAACTAACAGAAAGATCATGGTCTTTTACAAGTTGATCTAAGGTTTCTTCATCGTCAACTGTCCATTTTAAGGCGGTTCCATTTGGATGTCCGTCGATCATTTTCTCTGCCTTTGACTCTGTTCGGGTTGCAACTGTTACAGCATATCCTTGTTTTAAAAGATACTGAACTATTGGTTTTACAACCATTCCTGCACCAAGAATTAATACTTTTTTCATATTTCTATAACTTTTTTAATTTGTTTCTAACCGAAATTTTTTTAATTAAAACTTCTTAATTTTCTTATTAATAATTACTTTGTTTTTATTCTTTGATTCTTTTTTAATTTTTCAAATTAGCCTAATGAAACGAATCCTATTGGCAAGTTATTATTTCAAATATTCAGAAATATACTCATAATCGGGTGTTAGTTTTCCTTTATGAAGAATGAGTGCTTTTTTTATCTGGTTTGGAAGATTGAGTGATTCAAAAGGAACATTATAATCGGCAGTAACTATGTCTTTTACATATTTTAGCATTGCGTCGCCAAAGGAAATTGATGACTCGCGAGGCAATTCACTCGGAAGAATATCAACAGGCATAATTAATAAACCTTCGCCCTTTGAACCCATTTCATAAGTATCGGTTTTCGGATTATAAACAAAAATCGGATCTTCAATTTCAGTTCCCTTGTGGGTGCATTCAATTGAACCGTTAGGATCGCAAGTAACATCGCCAATTACAGTTAGCTTGGGATCATTACTTTTAAATAATTTTTTTAAATATTTTTTTGTTACAATTCTCGGATATTTTTCATCCCAATACATGCAATTCATTAAAATAGTCAGGTGAGGAATGTATTTTTCAAATTGACTTTTATATTTTTCAGGATGTTGAAAATAATCCTGCAATTCGAATTCCTGATTTTCATCAATAGGTTCAGAAAGATCTTCTTCTTTAAAAATTATTTTATATAAAACATTGTTCGGTAGATTTTTATTTTCTTTTAATTCGAGAAGTTCAGCAGGTGAAACTTCCTTTATCGGCAAAAGATGTGAAATTTCCTGAGCACCGATTGAAACGTTACCGTATCCTGTTATTCCAATTGTGAGTGGGCACAATTCATTCGGTAAACCTTTTTCGGCAATTTCAAAACCAACTTCAGAAATATCTTTTTTTGCTTCATCAAGCGAATTGTATTTATGCGATTGTTTTAGTTTCAAAAATGGAGTTTCATATCCGAATTCTTTTAACCTTAATCCTAAGGACCAAAATGAATTAATCATTCCGGCTAAACCGGCATATTTTCCAAAAAATATTAGTCGTTTTCCTTCTTTGTTTTCAATTTTTTCGTAATCAATTAAATTACACTCCATTTCCATCATTTTTTTCAACATAGGCATATTATATTCCTGCCCTTTAATTACATGCGAAAAAAAGATGTATGTTTTTCCTTTTTCGAAAAATGAAATCGGCATTTCTTTAACACCAAAAATAACCGGAGCTGGCGTAAGTTCATTAACAACTTTTGCTCCCGCATTCTCAAATTCATTATCAGTGAAAATTCTTTTTGGTGAAGTTTCTACCAAAAACTTCAAATTATGATCTTTTATAATTTTTTTAACATGTTTTGGGGAAATTGCAACACGTCTTTCCATTTTATATTTATCCTCATGTCGGATACCAATTGTCTTATTCATATGCTAATAGATATTTTATTTTTATATAATTTCAAGTGCGAAATTAAATAATTTTAAATCACAATTATCATTGAAGGAATTTATTTTTTCTTCTATTATTTTTTTTACTCTTCAATTTTTATTATCGACTCTTTGGAGAAAGTCCCACTTTTAAGTTCATTGCCTTCAAACCATTGACAGATAATATCGCCATCTTTAAAACCTTTCATCATTTTTATATAATCGTCAACCATTTGAAATGAGACTTCGTGTTCAACTCCAATAAATCTTTGGATGGTCATTTTCGGGCCACCTGTTTTTAATTGCACTATATCGCCTGTTTTTAATTTTTCCATTTGTTTTTTTTTAAATAAAATTTCTTAAACAAATATATTAATAATTTAGTTTCTGATATTATTTTTGACTTTATTTTGGCTAAATAATATTTTGATGTGCTGGAGAAATTTTTATTTGTACAATGCACTTTCTTGTAATACTAAAAAGGAGTGAGTATTTAATTGCTAAACCATTTCAGAATCGTGAAATATATTACACAATATTAAACCACGAAGTGGTAAAACGTAAATAGCCACAGGTAAAATCTGTGGTTAAAAAGATGAAATCCATAATCCAATTCCACATTTTATGTATAACTGATCTTCATCATGTTTGTGCGTCCTTTTTCACCGAGGGGAAAGCTCCCGATGTGAACTACAATATCATCGGGTTCAATTTCATTTGCATTTTTCAAAACTTCTAACGAATAATCAATTGCTTCTGAAATATCGAAATCTTTGTTGAAATAAAATGCTTTAACTGCCCAAAGCAACGATAATTTAGCTATCAATTCCTTATTAGAAGTAAAAACATAAATTTTTGAATCGGGCCTGAAGCCGGCAACTTTAAAAGCCGTATGGCCCGAATATGTAAAAATTATTATTGCTTTTGCCATTGATTGCGATGCTAAATTTGAAGCGTTATAGCAAACCGAATCTGCAAGAAAATTATGATTAATATTTTTAGGAGCATGGCCGCGATTATAATTATAAGCTTTTTCTTCGGTGCATTGAATAATTTCGTGCATACTTTGAATAACTTTTACGGGAAACTTTCCGACAGAAGTTTCTCCGCTTAGCATTAAAGTATCGGCCCCTTCGATTACGGCATTTGCAACATCGGTAGCTTCGGCACGAGTTGGCCTAAAGTTATTAATCATACTTTCAAGCATTTGGGTGGCAATGATGACAGGAGTTGAATTTAAAATACATTTCTCGACAATTTCTTTTTGAATTATGGGGACTTTGTGAAACTCAATTTCTACCCCCAAATCGCCACGAGCAACCATTATACCATCCGAAACATCAATAATATTATCAATTTCTTCTAATGCTTCCGGCTTCTCAATTTTAGCGATAACAAAAGCCTGTTTCTTCTTTTGTTTTATTAATTTCTTTAAATCCAATATATCCTTAGAAGACCTGACAAATGAAAGAGCAATCCAATCAAAATTATTATCTAATGCAAAATTAAGATCATTAATATCTTTATCAGTTAAACTTGCCTGCGATATTTTTGTGTTTGGAAGATTCACACCTTTTCGTGACGAAAGTGAACCTCCGTAAATAATCTTTGCTTTAACAGTATCTTTTTTATTCGTATCAATTACCTCTAACTTTATTTTTCCATCATCGATTAAGATTGTGTTTCCAATGGCTACATCCTCAGGGAATTTTTTATAACTCATATAAACTTTTTCTTTTGTTCCGAGGCATTTTTTAGTTTCAATCGAAATTGTATCACCAAGCTGAAGTTCAATCTTGTCATTTTCAATTTCCCCGATTCTAAGCTTTGGGCCTTGTAAATCGGCGAGAATCGCTATATTTAATCCCAGCTCTGAATTTAATTCCCTGATTGTTTCAATTGTTTCTAAATGTTGGCTGTGAGTTCCATGCGAAAAATTTATTCTGCAAACATCAACACCTGCAATAAACATTTTTCTTAAAATATCTTTATTTGATGAAGCTGGGCCTAAAGTGGCAATGATTTTTGTTTTCGATTCTCTGTATTCCATTTC
>CAZBSL010000083.1:0-1635 GCA_964494265.1 uncultured Bacteroidales bacterium | reverse complement strand
CAAAATTCTATGGAAAATCAAGGGGTATTATTGATTTAAACCTTAAAGTAAAAGAAGGTGATATTTTTGGATTTATTGGACCGAACGGTGCAGGAAAATCTACAACAATACGCCTATTTCTTAGCTTGTTATTTCCAAGCAGGGGATCAGGAAAGATTTTTGATTACGATATTGTCAAACAAAGTACAAAAATTAAGCAAATTGTTGGCTTTGTTCCTTCCGAAGTACATTATTATGATAATATGAAAGTGAGAGAGCTATTAGAATATTCAGCTCGTTTTTATAAAGTAAGTTTAAATTCCCATTTTCATAACTTAGTTGAAATTCTTGATCTTGACCTTAATAGAAGAATTAGCGATCTTTCAATGGGTAATAGAAAGAAACTTGCGGTTATTCAAAGCCTTATTCATAAACCCAAGCTTTTAATACTTGATGAACCGACAAGCGGCCTTGATCCTCTTATGCAAAAACATTTTTTTGATATTATTAAAGAGGCTAATGCAGGCGGTGTAACGATCTTTTTCTCATCTCACATATTAAGTGAAGTTGAAAAATTTTGTCACAGAGTAGCAATTATTAAAGAAGGAAAAATTGTCAATGAAGATGATATTAGTTCCTTAAAAGAAAAAGCGGTGTCCAGAGTTAGCCTAATGCTTAAGGAGAATAATTTAAAAATTTGCTTAAAAACACCGGGTGTAATCAAATCAGATAAAAGCAACAACGGACATAGTTTTCTTTTTCAGGGATGTATGACTGATTTATTAAAGGAATTATCGCAACTGCCGATTGAAAAAATTAATATTACGGAACCAAGCCTGGAAGAAATTTTTATTCATTTTTACAGGGACAAAATTACGGAAGACAAACAATGAATATAAATTTATTTTGTAAAGAGTTGAAAAGGAGCTTAAAAGATTTCCTCATAGGAAGTTTTGTTATCATCTTGTTTATCCTGATGACAATGGGAATGTATTCGACGATGGAGGATAATATGGCAGCTATTTCCGATCTGTATTCAAAAATTCCGAAATTCCTTCAGGAAGCAATGAATTTTCGACAAGATCAATGGACAAGCATTTTAGGATTCTATTTAACCTATTTTGTGTATTATATTCCTTTAATGGGTTCAGTATTTTCAATTTATTTGGGAATAAAATTATTATCAAAAGAGGAACAAAATAAAACCGCTGAATTTCTTTTAAGCCGCCCATTGACAAGGGATCAAATAATTTTATCAAAGCTTTTGGTTTTGGGTTTTTACATATTTGGACTAAATATATTAGCTTTTCTAACAGGCATGATTTGCTGCGGCATTATTACAGATTGGGCAATAAATATATACTCCTTATTTGTTCTTCACACTTATGGTTTTTTGCTGTGTATATTCTTTGGGGTATTGGGCTTTTTTATAACAGTTTTAATGAAGCGGGCAAAAACAATTATTGGGACAGGCATTATTATTGTTATGAGCTCATACTTTTTTGATATGATTATTCGAATTTCCGATAATTTCAAATTCTTATTATATTTAACACCTTTTAAATATTTAGACCTTAATATACTAACACAAAATTATGGTTTTGAAGCCTGGCGTTTAATAGTTTTTATCGGGAGTTCAGGCCTATTGGTTTTTTT
>CAZBSL010000082.1:10882-12074 GCA_964494265.1 uncultured Bacteroidales bacterium | reverse complement strand
GATTTTCAGCTTCAAAAAACATAATAATAAATATTTTTTTAAATTTACACTTTTTTGAAGAATATTTAATTTATTGAATTAAGCTTATTTTTATGAAATTCAGATTTTTAAACATAGTTTTACTTTTAACATTAATTGTATATTTAATGCCTTCTTGTAAAAATAAAGCATCAAAAAGTAATGATACAAATTCTTTGTCTTCAATTAAAAAAGAAAGTGATTGGGAACTTTTATTCGATGGAAAAACCACAAACGGCTGGCGAAATTTTAAAAAAGATAGTGTTTCGAAAGGGTGGATAGTCCAGGATGGAAATCTGATAGCTCTCGGCAAGGGAGGCGATTTAGGTGGCGATATTATTACAGACAGAGAATTTGAAAACTTTGAATTGCATCTCGAATGGAGAATTTCGCAGGGTGGAAATAGTGGCATTTTTTATCATGTTTTAGAAGACAGTTTTCAAACAGTTTATGCCACAGGGCCGGAATATCAGTTAATTGATAACGTAGGATTTCCTCAAAAGTTAGAGGATTGGCAAATGGCCGGAGCAAATTATGCTATGCATCCGGCTTCGAATGTTAAATTAAAACCAATCGGAGAATTTAATTCAACTCGAATTATTGTTAACGGCAGCCATGTAGAGCATTGGTTAAACGGAATAAAAGTACTTGAATTTGAGCAATGGACTGATGATTGGAAAAATAAAGTAAACTCTTGTAAATGGAAAGATTTCTCCGCATACGGAATTGCCAAAAAAGGACATATCGGACTTCAGGATCATGGCGATACGGTTTGGTTTAGAAATATTAAAATTCGGGAAATAAAAAATAAACCCCTTGCAATTTTCAACGGTACAAATCTTGAAGGATGGAAAATTTTCGGAACAGAAAAATGGTATGTAGAAAACGGTGATTTGATTTGTGAAAGCGGCCATGAAAATAATTATGGTTATCTCGCCACAGAAAAATACTACAAAAACTTTATTCTGACTCTCGAATTCAAGCAGGAAGCCGAGGGAAATAGCGGAGTTTTTTTTCATTCAAAAATTGAAGGAACCAAAATAAGCGGCTGGCAGGTTGAGGTAGCACCTCAAGGTTTCGGTACAGGAGGAATTTATGAGTCATACGGAAGAGGCTGGTTGGCTCAAATCGCGGATGAAAAAGAAAATATGTTGAAACCCGATCAATGGAATCG
>CAZBSL010000082.1:4007-10782 GCA_964494265.1 uncultured Bacteroidales bacterium | reverse complement strand
TAATAGTTAATAAAATATTAATAGAATTATTTGCTCTGGTTGTTTTGTACTTGTTTCCAAGCAGCCGTCAAATTGGGCTGGATAAGTTTCTCTTTAAAGCAAAATCTTAGTAAATTTATACCCAAATTATTTTAGCAAATGTCAGAAAATATTGAAAATAAAAATAATCAAAAAAACGAAAATACTAAGAAATTAAACCGTAGGGAAGTATTGAAAGGTTTAGCAACTTTGCCTGTCGTCGGGGCATTTTTTTATAGTTTATACAAAAAAAAGCAATACGATAGTTTTCTTAAAAGCAGCCTTCTTGAAGAAATTAAGATTAGCGGAGAAGCTCCGGTAATGCCCAAAACAACAGCTAATAGCAAACAAATTCGGCTTGGTTTGATTGGGTTTGGAATTCGAGGCCCTCAATTAGCACGATCAGCCGGATTTGCTCATCCCGAATATATCGAATCATTGCAAAAATCAGCAATGGAAAACAGTAACGATAAACGCTATAGTAATTATTTAGAACAAGAAGATTTAAACGTTGTAGTTAACGGAATATGCGATGTTTTTGATGTTCATGCCGAAAATGCTCAAAAAGCAGCGGCAAATATAAATCGCGAAGGCAAAAGCGGAAAATTGGCTTCTTTTCCTAAAAGATATAAAACTTATAAAGAACTTCTAAAAGCCGACGATATTGATGCCGTAATTATTGCTTCTCCCGACCACTGGCATGGGCCTATGACGATTGATGCTGCAAATGCTGGCAAGCATGTTTATTGCGAAAAACCTTTAACATGGACTGTTCCCGAAACTTATGAAGTTGTTAGGGCTGTAAAAGAAAATAATATTGTTTTCCAACTCGGGCATCAGGGCCGCCAAACCGAAAGTTATTTCAAGGCAAAAGAAGCTATTGAAAATGATTTTCTCGGAAAAGTAAGTTTAATAGAAGTAACTACAAACCGAAACGATCCAAACGGAGCCTGGGTTTACCCCATTCACCCCGACGCCAACCCTTCAACTATCGATTGGCAACAATTTATCGGACAAGCACCTCAACACGAATTCAGCCTCGAACGATTTTTCAGATGGAGATGTTGGTGGGATTATAGTACCGGTTTATCAGGTGATTTGTTAACCCACGAATACGATGCAATGAATCAGATTCTTAATCTTGGGATTCCTCAAACGGCAGTTTCGTCAGGAGGGATTTATTATTTTAAAGACGGACGCACAGTCCCTGACGTTTTACATACCGTTTTTGAATACCCCGAAAAAGATTTAACTATGATGTATAGCGCAACTCTGGCAAGTAATAAACGTCGCGGCAGAGTAATTATGGGGCATGATGCTTACATGGAATTGGGTAGCACAATGAATATTTATGCCGATAGTGGTTCAGACCGATATAGAGATAAAATAGAAAAAGGAATAATTGATACAAATTTACCGATATATTCTTTTGTGCCGGGACGTAAAGATGTTGATGCAGTTACCTCTCCAACCGAGCAATATTTTGCAGGACGAGGTTTGTTATACACTTATAGAGGCGGTAAACGAGTTAATACTACGCATCTACACATAAAAGATTGGCTCGAATGTATTAGAGAAAATCGGCAACCAAGTTGTAATATTGATGAAGCCTTCGACGAAGCAATTACCGCTCACATGGGTACAATAGCTTTTAAAGAAAACAGGAAAGTATTTTGGGATGCAGACAAACAGCAAATTATTTAATGCGAATTTTAAAAAATATATAAAATGAAAGTTTTAATCTTAATCGTAGTCTCAATTTTTTCTTTGAATTCTTTTTCTCAGACCGGTACGAAGAATTTCATTGACAAAAATTTCATCGAAGTTACTGGAAAAGCAGAAATGGAAATCATTCCTGATGAAATCTACTTGAAAATAATTATTAATGAGAAAGATTTGAAAGGGAAACAAAACATTGAAGAAATTGAAAATTTAATGACTGTGAAACTTAGTGAAATTGGAATTGATATTTCAAAGAATCTTGCAATCAAAGACATGGTAAGTAATTTCAGGAATTATTGGTTGAAAAATTCAAAAATCAACTCAATAAAAGAGTACCAATTAATAGTTGATAATGCAAAAATAGCAGGCCAGGTTTTCCAAGAACTTGAATCACTAAGCATCTCAAACATTTCAATTGAAAGAGTTGAACATTCAGAAATTCAAAAGTTTAAAACAGAAGTGAAAATTTTGGCAATAAAAGCAGCTAAAGAAAAGGCTATCACATTGACAAATGCAATTGACCAAAATATTGGAAAAGCAATCTACATTCAAGAATTAAATAATCAAGTTTATAGAACAATGCAAGGACAAGTTACCGGATTATCAAATATTGTTGTTAGAGAGTATTCTGATAAATTGAAAATGGAAACAGAACCTGAAATTGAATTTGAAAAGATTAAACTTGAATATTCTATATTAGTACGTTTTGAAATAAATGAATAAAATGCAAAGACGAGATTTTATTAAAACTTCCAGTGCTTTTGTTGTGGCCGGATTAATGTTTCCCTCTTCAGCTTGTTCCTTCATAAAAACAAAATATATAGGTTTACAATTATATACTATCCGTGATGAGGTACATAAAAATATTGAGGTTGCATTAGATAAGCTGGCCAAAATAGGATATAATTCGGTTGAAGCTGCCGGATATAATGATGGTAAATTTTATGGCTACACGCCCCAAAAGTTTAAGAAACTTATCGAAAGTTACGAAATGATTCTTCCAAGTACTCATACTAATTTTGAAATTGGCCAGGCCGATAAAGTAATTGATGATACTTGTGAGGCGGGAATTTCATATTTGGTTATTCCCTGGCTACATCCCGAAAAAAGGAAAAGCATTGATTCATATAAAAAACTCGCCGATGATTTTAATTTTATTGGTGAAAAATGCAATAAATCAGGAATTCAATTTGCCTATCATAATCATGATTTTGAATTTGAAACTATTGATGGGCAATTACCTTATGATGTATTATTGAATAATACCGATGACGAGTTTGTGAAAATGCAACTTGATTTATATTGGATCAAAAAAGGGGGCTACGACCCGATAAAATATTTTGAAAATTATCCGGGTAGATTTGAATTATGGCATGTTAAAGATATGGATGGTACTGCCGAACATAAGAATATTGAAACAGGCCGTGGAATCATTGACTTTAAAAGTATTTTTAAGTACAAAAAAATTGCAGGCATGAAGTATTTTTTCATCGAACTGGATAATTGTATCTTGCCCCCTTATGAATGTGTAAAAGTCAGTTACGATTATATGAAAAGCATAACTTAAAAGCTGAAAAAATATGAGCAAAATTATTAAAGTTGGCCTTGTTGGTTTTGGAATGTCGGGGCAATTGTTTCACGCTCCATTCATTGATGCAAACAAGAATTTTGATTTGAAAAAGGTAGTGGAACGCCATAATCGAAATTCAATAAAATATTATCCTTATGTTGAAATTGAAAAATCTTTCGATGAATTACTTTTGGATAAAGAAATTCAGTTAATAGTAATTACTACTCCAAATATTTTTCACTTCGAACAAACAAAGAAAGCATTACTCGCCGGAAAGCATGTTGTAATCGAAAAACCATTTACACCAACATCGAAAGAAGCCCTGGAATTGATTGATATTTCGCTTAGAAAAGGACGGCAGATTTTTGTGTTTCAAAACCGCAGATGGGATGGCGATTTTCTTACAATTAAAAAAATAATTCAGAAAAATTTGTTAGGAAAAATTCTTGAATATGAAGCTCACTTCGACAGATTTTCTCCCGAACTAAATAAAAAACCATGGAGAGAAGCCGAAGACCCTGCCGGAGGGAATTTATATGATCTCGGCACTCACCTGATTGATCAAGCTGTTTGTTTGTTCGGTTTACCCAATTCGGTTTGGGCCGATATCAGAACACAACGCAATGACAGCAAAGTTGATGATGCTTTTGAAGTAGTTTTAAATTATCAGGAATTAAAAGTAATACTAAAAGCCGGAATGTTTGTTCGTGAAGAAGGCCCCCGATATATTATAAATGGAACAAAAGGATCTTTTGTAAAGTATGGCTTAGATCCTCAAGAAGATGATTTAGAAAACGGATGTTCTCCCGATAGAACCGGATGGGGAGAAGATTTATCCGAACAATACGGATTTTTAAATACCGAAATCGAAGGTTTAATTTTTAAGGGAAATATTAAAACCATAGCAGGTTCTTATCAAAAATTTTACGAAAATGTTTTCGATGTTTTGGATAATCAAATCGAAATAGCAGTAAAACCTCAAGAAGCCTGTGATGTGATTAGAATTATTGAATTGGCCTTTGAAAGCAATCGTCTGGGAAAAGTATTACCATTTAATGAATGAATGAGAGAATGATTGAATGAGAGAATTAATTAATATTTATTGAAATATGAAAAACAAAAGAAACACAATTTCGCGTCGTAAGTTTATCGGAAACGTAGCAACTGCTGCTGCCGGAATAACAATTTTACCACACTTTGCTGTTGGAGGGCCGGGCCGTTTTTCTCCAAGCGACAAATTAAATATTGCAGGTATCGGTGTTGGAGGTGTTGGAGCTTCAAATATCAATAAGCTGAACAGCCAGAATATTGTTGCATTATGTGATGTTGATTGGGATTATGCTGCCGGCACTTTCAAATCATATCCAAATGCAAAAAGGTATAAAGACTACAGAAAGATGTTTGATGAAATGGGAAATCAAATTGATGCTGTCGTAATCGCCACTCCCGACCACACACATGCAATTGCCACCACAGCAGCTATGAGAATGGGCAAACATGTTTATGTTCAAAAACCATTGACTCACACCGTTTATGAATCTCGAGTTCTACGTAATTTGGCGAACGAAACAAAAGTTGCCACCCAAATGGGAAATCAGGGAAATTCCGGTGAAGGGATTAGAGAAACCTGCGAATGGCTTTGGGACGGTGCAATTGGTGAAGTAACAGAAGTTCATGCGTGGACAAATCGCCCGATTTGGCCTCAGGGATTAGAAAGGCCAAGCGAAACACCTTCGCTTCCGCCAACTCTGGACTGGGATCTTTTTATAGGCCCTGCATCATGGCGGCCTTATCATCCGTCTTATACTCCATGGAATTGGCGAGCATGGTGGGATTTCGGAACAGGTGCTCTCGGCGATATGGCCTGCCACATTATGGATCCGGTTTTTATGGCACTTCAATTAGGCTATCCTTCGGCAGTTCAAGGTAGTTCAACACAAGTAAATACCGAAAGTGCTCCGCTCGCCTCAACTATTTATTATGAATTTCCTGAAAGAAAAAAACATAAAAAATTGAAAATGCCACCAGTATCACTTACTTGGTACGATGGTGGTTTATTACCAAAACGACCTGAGGAACTAAAAGACGGACAAATTATGGGTGACTCATCAGGAGGAGTGATTTTTGTTGGAACCAAAGGTAAACTTATGTGTGGTTGTTATGGAAGAAATCCTATTTTATTACCCGATGAATTGCACCAGGATTATAAACGCCCTGATCCGAGTATGCGAAGAATTTCCGAAGCTATGAACGGTGGCCATGAAATGGATTGGGTACGAGCCTGCAAAGAAACTCCCGAAAACAGAATAGAAACAAGCTCATGTTTTAATTATTCAGGGCCATTGAATGAAATGGTTGTGATGGGAAATCTGGCTGTTCGCTTGCAAGACCTGAAACGTAAATTATTATGGGATGGTGAAAATATGGAAATCACAAACCTTACTGATGAGGATAAAATCAGAGTGGTTACTACCGATAAGTTTACTGTAATTAACGGCCATCCTCATTTCGATACTCAATATGCAACAATCGAAGCCAAACCCGCTGCCGAAGAATATATAAAACATAAGTATAGGGATGGGTGGAAATTGTAAAAGTAAAATTGGAAATTAGGAAATTAACCCAATTTCTGTATCTTGAATTCCAAAATGTAATCAACTAAAAATATAATCAACACAAAAATTCAAATACATGAAAACTACAAAATACATTTTAATTTTTTTGATAATTACAGCAATGATTTCTTGTAAATCAACCGGAAAAATATCAAAAACTAAAATCACGAAAGCAAAATCAGAAATTAATAAACTCAGCCAGGCAGAAATTAATAACGGATGGGTTTTGTTATTTGACGGAGAAAGCAATAAAGGTTTCCGTGGATATAATAAAGATTCTTTTCCCGAAAAAGGTTGGGAAGTTGTTGACGGAGCTTTGCATTGCATCGGCTCGGGTAAAGGGGAAGCCGGTGGGGGCGGAGGCGATATAATTATTGATAAAAAGTATAAAAACTTTGAAATCTCACTGGAATGGAAAATTTCGGAAGGAGGAAATTCCGGTATTTTTTATCTTGCACAAGAAATCGAAGGACAGCCGATTTATAAATCCTCTCCAGAAATGCAGGTACTGGATAATGCAAAACATCCTGATGCCCGTCTTGGGAAAGACGGAAATCGTCAGGCCGGTGCTTTATATGATTTAATCCCTGCCGTTCCTCAAAATGCAAAAAAAGCAGGTGAATGGAATCAGATAAAAATACTTGTTTATAATGGAACCGTAGTTCATTGGATGAATGGAGAAAATGTTGTGGAATATCATCTCTGGACACCCGACTGGAAAAAAATGTGTGCAAATAGCAAATTCAAAGATTGGGATAATTTTATTAATACAGCCGAAGAAGGTTATATCGGCCTTCAGGATCATGGCGATGATGTTTGGTACAGGAATATTAAAATCAAGGAATTATAA
>CAZBSL010000082.1:0-3907 GCA_964494265.1 uncultured Bacteroidales bacterium | reverse complement strand
GATTTTTAGTTTTTAATTACATTCTTATAATGTTCATACCTCTCAAATATTTCGCTTACAAAATTATAGGTTTCTTCTCCGCGGCAATATCCGTATTTTACAATTGGGTCGCGGTAAAACTCGGGTTTAGACTTATTTAAAAGATAGAAATCCACATTTTCGTCCCAAATATTCGGATCTTTATTATTTTTTTCGGCCAATCGTCTCGCATCATAAACATGTGCAATACCTGCGTTATATGAAGCAAGTACAAACTTCTTTCTTTGCCTGTTGTTTTCTATTTTTTTAACAAATTGTTTGTCCAACAACTTTAAAAATTTTACTCCGGCTTCTATATGCTCTTCAGGAGGCGATAAACTATCAATGCCATATTTATTCGCCGTATTTGGCATAAGTTGCATGAGACCGAATGCACCAACCCAGGATTTTGCATTCTCACGAAATTGAGATTCCTGATAAATCAAAGAAGCTATAAGTCTCCAATCCCAGTCAATTATTTTACTTTGTTTTTTTATTTCCTCGTCGAATCGGGAAATCTTACCTCCTGAAATTGAATGATACTGACTTTTGGCTATATACACCGAACGTGGATTTTTGAAATATTTATTATAAATATATCTTGAAGTAATAGATTTATTAAAGCCTGCAAGCCAATTATTTATTTCTGTCAAAAAAACACTATCTCCTTTTTTTACAGCCCAGGCAATATTTTGTTGAAAACTGATAGGAGTTTTTACATCAATATCGGGATAATATTTTTCGTTAACCAAAGCAATATGCTCATCACAAATTGTGTAATCAATTTCCTTATTTACAACATCAGTTATTAGTTCTTCAACTTCTTTTTCAGGGTCTTCGATTATAAAAATATTGCCTCCAATTTCGTCTGATAAGTTTTTTAATCGCGAATTAAAAGTTGTATTTTTTTGGATATTGATTGTTTTACCGACGAGTTGAAGAGGATTTCTGATCAAATGTTGCTCAACTTCATCGTAGGTTTTCATTTTTCGCCATTTATCAGGTTTTCGTTGAACTAAGACCTGACGCGTTTGAGTTATTGGTATCGTAAAATCAACAAGCTCATTTCTTTCTTTCGTAATAGTCAATCCCAAGGCAATTATATCGTATTCACCTGTGTTTAAGCCTTCAAAACATTGGTTAAGATCATTATTTATTTCGAGAACTAATTTTACGTCAAGTTGAATGGCTAATGATTTTAATAATTCATATTGGTAGCCCATTGGAGTGCCGCGATAAACAAAATAATTTGTTGAATTATAATCGGTAACAGCAATTAATTTACCTCGCTCTTTAATTTTATCAAGCAAAGTGGGTTTTACAATTTTATTCTCAATTACCTTGTCCTTGGTTTGAGTTTCTGTTGTATTGCAGGAAAAAAAGAATTGGGTGGTGATTATTAAAATTACAAGAGTTATTTTTTTTATAAAATGTTTACCCAAAACAAATATTTTAAACAATAATAGTCAAAAATAACTCTTTTTTTTAATTCTGCAAATATTTTGTATTATGGCCCAGGGCTATTTAATGCTACTAAATTTTGTTTACTTCTCAAAACTTTTCTCAGTGTAAATTGTTTTACTCCGTGCAAACTGTGGTATAGCTATTACGCAAAGATACTCAAAGACCCCGAATAGCTATCAGCGATTTTATTCGAATCATAAATTTTAATGAGACATTATTTAAATATCAATTAACCAACACATTATAGCTTTAAATACTATAAGTAAATATGGCGGCACATTATTAATGATTAAATAAGGTTAAACTCACTCTAATTTAATCATTCTACTAAGGTTAAAAATAAGGAAATAAGGTTTTTAATGGAAACCTTATAATAAGTAAATTAACCTTAGTAGAAATAGTGAATGTATGGCAAAAAAACCTTCTTACCTTATTAATTCGCCATATTTTAAAATAGTTCCAACGTGTTTAAAATACAGTTAAACAGCTATATAATAGATATTATCCTAAAGTAATTTATAAGTAGAAAACCGCTCATAGCTATCGGGGCAAAGTTTCACAAAGAAAAACTCCTTTTTTATGTTACATTAATATTTAGCATTATAAGAAATCCTCTTTTTTTTTAATTGAAAACAAATAAACCCCAAAACGGCTAAAGTCCAAAGCAAGCTAATAATTAATGCGGCTTCGCCGAATAATCCTGCCTAATTGTTGGCGTTTCGTTGTTTCTTCTTCTCAGGGTTGGCAGGGCAAGCTCTTTTGCAATTTTTGGCTAAG
This sequence comes from uncultured Bacteroidales bacterium, assembly GCA_964494265.1. Taxonomy (GTDB): domain Bacteria; phylum Bacteroidota; class Bacteroidia; order Bacteroidales; family JAEINX01; genus JAEINX01. Next base: position 1,648 of record CAZBSL010000082.1, on the reverse strand, counting down.
CGTTGGCTTGTGCGAATTGCAAATGTGTATGGCTTATACGGTGGCTATTTATTGTCTCCATTTTTAATTTTCTTCGACAATTTACTTATGTCTTGTTCTATTTCCTTTAAACTGTTTTCTTTTTCAATCTGTTTTTGAGTTTCTTTATACTTTGTAAATTCTTCACCTGACTTTTCTAATGCCATTTGATGACTAATTTTTCCTGCGTGAGTTAGAAGTTCTTTTCCGTTAAGTTGTACAATAATATCCAATCTCGAAATCCAATCTTTCATATACATTGGTGTATTTTCAAGTGCCATTGTTTCGGCAAATGCAAGATATTGTTCCACGATTAAGCCAAGCAATTTTATTTCATTTTCTTGTAAATAATTTTTTGCTATACTTATTTCATTTTTCTTTATTTTCGAGCTTTTACCTTTGTCGTAAGACTGCATTCCTAAAAGTGGTAAACTTGCATCAACTCTGCGATAAACCAATTCTGCGGCTGTTTGCTCACTAATTGCCCAAAGTAATTTATTTTGTACAATTTTAAAGAACATCAATGTGTTTTTGTCTTTCGGATTATAATCGATACTTGTTGCATAAATATCTTTAATTTTCTGATAGAAAAAACGTTCCGAAATACGTATTTCACGAATACGTTCTTGCAGTTCGTTAAAATAATTCATCGAATTACCTGATTTAAATCTATCATCATTTAATGCAAAACCTTTGATTATGTATTCTTTTAATCGCTGTGTTGCCCAAATTCTAAATTGTGTACCTTGTTTTGATTTTACTCGATAACCAATCGAAATAATTACATCAAGATTATAAAATTTCACATCTCTCGATTGTGTTTTTCCAACAATAGCACCGTGTTGAGTGGTTGTCCGGAATTTCCGGACAACCATATTTTCTTTCAATTCTCCTTCTTTAAAGATATTACTGATATGTTCAGAAATTGTTTTTTTGCTTTTGCCAAATAACTCCGACATCTGCAATTGCGTAAGCCAAACTGTTTCATTCTCAAAACGAACATCCAATTTTGTTTCACCGCTTTCTGTTTGATATATTATTATTTGCGAGTTGTTTTCTTGCATTATTTAAACCTTTAATCTTTTTTATCTCTAATCATTTCGTAAAAATCATCTGTATTAGAGAAATGAATATTTTGTCCTGCAATTCCTTCGTTTAAATCTCTAATTTTAATTTTTATATTCTCTACCGATTTGGTTTCGTAATTAAAGTCGAAAGAATCAATTTTTTCATCGTTTTTTAAATTTTACCTAATGGTTAGTATAAGAATATGTAGCCGCCTACGTGCCACTTTCCTGTCAAATTACACGAAAGTTGAAGCGGGCTTCATCCTTTGAATTTACTACTATCTCGGCTATTATTTTTATACATTGTCGAACTAAATCCCTTCGGTATAACTTTTATAAAATATTTCAATAATTTCTATTTACAAATTCTTATATCTGCAAATATAATATTTTAAAATTTAATGATATGAGATTAGTTTTACCTAACTAAAAGCAATCCACGGTTAACAATTCCCGGAACTCCCTTCCCGAAAAAACCAACCTTCAACATTGAAAACACATGCCTTTCCAAAAATGGCTAAAGTCTAATCCCGAGGACTCTCGGGAGCAAGATTAATGCGGCT
>CAZBSL010000081.1:0-12099 GCA_964494265.1 uncultured Bacteroidales bacterium | reverse complement strand
AATTTTTTCCTGTCAAGCTCATTTAACAATATCTTTCTTAAACGAATAGACTTGGGGGTTACCTCAACATATTCATCTTTTCCAATATATTCCATTGCTTCATCTAATGAAAACTTTATTGCCGGAGTAATTGATACTTTTTCATCTGAACCGGCAGCACGAACATTCGACTGTTTTTTTGTTTTTATAACATTTAATACAAGGTCGTCTTGCCTTGTGCTTTCTCCTATCACCTGGCCTGCATAAATCTCATCATTTGGCATAACGAAAAAATTACCTCTGTCTTGCAATTTGTCAATAGAATATGCAATAACTGTTCCGGTTTCCATAGCAATCAAAGCACCGTTTCTTTTAGCTTGTATTACACCCTTCCAAGGCTCATATCCTTTAAACCTATGCGAAATTACTGCTTCACCTTCGGTTGCTGTTAAAACTGGATTTGTAAGACCAATCAAACCTCTCGCCGGTATTTTAAATTCAAGGTTTATTCTATCATTTTTTGTTTCAATATTCAAAATGTCACCCTTACGTTTGGTAACAATCTCAATTACTTTCCCTGAAAACTCTTCTGAAACATTAACAAATAAAAGTTCAACCGGCTCATGCTTATATCCATCAATTGTTTTAATAACAACCTTTGGCTGGCCCAATTGAAATTCATATCCCTCTCTTCTCATAGTTTCCACTAAAATAGACAAATGAAGAATGCCTCTACCATAAACTAATAGTTTATCGGGCGAATTTGTTTCTTCAACCCTTAGGGCCAGATTTTTCTCTGTTTCTTTAAATAATCTATTTCTGATATGCCTTGAAGTAACGTATTTTCCGTCTTTACCAAAAAAGGGTGAATTGTTTATGGTGAAAAGCATACTCATAGTAGGTTCATCAACCGAAATTGGTTTTAAGGCTTCCGGTTTTTCAAAATCAGCAATAGTATCGCCGATATCAAAGTTCTCAAGTCCCATTATTGCAACAATTTCACCTGATTTAACTTCTTTTTTGGTTTTTTCTTTTCCCAATCCTTCAAAGCGATATAGCTCTTTGATTATTGATTTATTTATCAAACCGTTTCTCTGAACAACAGAAACCTGATCACCCATTTTTATGCTTCCACGGTGAATTTTTCCAACGGCAATTCTCCCTGTATATGACGAGTAATCCAACGAACTAATTTGTAATTGTAAAGTTCCGGGATTATATTTTGGCGGGTCAAAATACTCAATAATTGTGTCTAATAAATAAGTAACGTCATTAGTTGGTGTTTTCCAGTCGGGGGCCATCCACCCTTGCTTTGACGAACCGTAAACAGTAGGAAAACTCAATTGATCATCGGTAGCATCGAGAGAAAACATCAGCTCAAAAACAAGCTCATTTGTTTCTTCGGGATCGCAATTAGGTTTATCAACCTTGTTTATCACAACAATTGGTTTTATACCCAATTCAATTGCTTTTTGTAAAACAAATCGTGTTTGAGGCATAGGGCCCTCAAAAGCATCAACAAGCAACAAAACTCCGTCAGCCATATTTAAAACACGCTCCACTTCTCCTCCAAAATCCGAGTGGCCCGGAGTATCGATAATATTGATTTTTGTTCCCTTATATCTGACGGATACATTCTTTGATAAAATAGTAATCCCTCTTTCACGTTCAAGATCATTTGAGTCGAGTATCAAATCTTCAACTTCCTGATTATCTCTAAACATTTTTACCTGATGTAAAATCCTGTCAACCATTGTGGTTTTTCCATGATCGACATGTGCAATAATTGCTATATTTCTTATATCCATAAAATCTTCTTAAACTTTTAAAAATAGCGTGCAAAAGTAATCAATAGTCAAGATTGACAAGAATTTATTTTCTTTTTTATAATAACACTTCAATAAGGCTGCTTGGAGTTTGAGCCCTTAGTAAATCAGGAAGATACTTTAGAAATTTTCTTTGGATTCAAAGATTCTAAGTCTATAATTTTATTGAAAGATTTTTTATTTCCGAATTAAGAAGATTTAGGGATTTTTTACAAGAGTCCAGATCACTTAGAATACTGGTTTTTGTATCATTAAAAAAGTCTTTCGGATTATTAAATAATCTGGAATAATAATTAGCCCCTTCTTTTAAATTCTTTACAAAAGTTAATAGGTGCTTTTCCTGTTTGTTAGTCATAGAAACTTTTGTTTCTTCAATTTTATTTTTCAAAAAGTCAATATAAATTCCCAGTTCTTTAATGAACATATTCGGGCGATCATTTCTATTAATACTGTTTGACCGACTGTAAATATGATCTATAATTTCTTTCAAGCTCATTTTTTTTGAGAAATAAGCTACGTTAGGGCCCGGGCAAACTGATACCCCCACTCCTTCTCCATCAGTATCCAAATTATTCGCCAACAAAGCTGATGTTCCTAAACCGACACAAATACATGATTTGTCAACAAGCTTTTTCAGTTTGGCCTGATATTCATCAGGAGGTAATCCTTCTTTTTTTAATTCTTTTATTTTATAATTCTGATATTGACGTGAAGCCGTACAAACACCTTTTTCAGAAAACTCTTTATTCAATGCAGCAAATCTTTTATGGCATAAACTTCCCGGTTTTCCTTTTTCAATTAAAGATAGTTTTTCAATATCCTTAGTGTTGCATTTAAGGCTATTGAAAGGAATACCGAGGGGTGAAATATTACTTAAATATAAATCATCTTCTTTTGCGTCCATTAATTTGTTTAAGGTCGAATCGTCAATGCTTGTTGCTTCGGGCACTAAGAGAAAAGGAGTGCCCCAGCCTACCGAATCAACATGATAATGGTCGATTAAAAATTGATGTTCTTCAGCCGTGCCAACACCTCCCTGAGCCGTAATCTTCAGCGGCAATGCTGTTTTGGGTATTGGGCGATTTTTGTCGGAAAGTGCTTTTACAAGTATTTCGTGAATTTCGTGAATCAGTTCATTTCTATTATTTTTATATTCGGATAATATAGGACCCAAAAGATGTCCATCGGTTGCAAAGGCATGCCCTCCACAATTAAGCCCGGATTCCACCCTGTATTCCGAAACCCATAATCCTTTTTTAGCAAGAAACTTGCCTTGAATTAAGGCAGAACGGTAATCACTAACTTTTAATACAATTTTCTTTTTTATTTCGCCATTTTCATCAGGGTAAAAATCTTCAAATTTTTCCAAATAACTATATAATCTGGGGTTCATTCCTGCTGAAAGTACTATTGATGAGTTAAGATCGCTATTAGCAAATCCTCGAAGTGCTGCATGGGCATCGTTGAATTCAACAGGAAGTTTTTCGCCTTTAAGGAAGTTGTCTTTATCAACTTTGGTCATAATATTTACGTCAATACTGCCCATTGATAAATTATCCTTTATCCAAGCCCTGATTTCATTGATATTAAAATATTTTTCGGTTAAACTTTTGAACTCTTGATTTATGCTTGAATTATCGGGGAGCATATTGAAATATTCTTTTATTTCATTCCCCTTCTCAATTGTGGCATTTTTAAATTCTTCAAATTTCTTTTTTGCCAAATTATTCATTAGATTCAGATATGAAGTAATGCGTTTCGCCCTGAAATCTTCAATTTTTTCTGAAATTTCATTATAAGGAATTTCAAATTTCTCGCAATACATTTTTCTAAACTTTTCAAGAAGAATATCGTCAACGAGAGAAATCACCGAATTGATTCCATATTGAGAGACCTTTAAAGGAGTATCAATGGTGTAACCGATTCCCATTACAGGGATATGAAACGAATGTCCTTTTATCATAAATCAATTATTTACTTTGTTGATAATAAACTGTAAGTGTTTACAAAAACTGATGCTCAAATTAGGTTTATCTACTGTATTGTTTATTTTAATTTTATTAATAAAATATTTTTATGGAAAACCTGTCCATAATTATAATTGTGCAAATTTATTAAATAATTAATAGCATTATGCATCTATTTGTTATAAATACCCAAAATGGCAAATTATAGGCTCTTAGACTATAAAGGTGAATAAAGTTTTATCTTGATTTATTTTTCAGAGAATATTTCAAAATTCTCATTAATTAAACCTGCCGTTTCAAAAAAGAAAAAGCCTATCAAATTGATAGGCTTTAGATTGTTTAAAAAGTTAAATAATAAATATTAAATTGCTTTGACATTTACTGCATTTAATCCTTTTTTTCCTTCTTTCAATTCAAATTCTACAGAATCTCCTTCGGCAATTTTATCAATTAATCCGGAAATGTGTACAAAATAGTCTTCTTTTGAATCTTCGTCTGTAATGAATCCAAATCCCTTAGATTCATTGAAAAATTTTACTGTTCCTTGTTTCATTATTAAATAATTAATTTATGGGGCAAAGGTAAATTTTTATTTTATATGGTAGTTTTATGTTGTTTTTTTTTAAAAAAGTTTATAAATGCCTTATATACAATTCACAACAACGATATTTTTTTCAATATTGCGAACAAATTCTATAATATTAGGTTTAATTCGACTTAAATCATGTAATATTTTTTGTTATATCTTGTTTAATAATGAGTTTTCTTTAAGCAAATAAATAATAAATTTGCCGTTTTAGCATAATATGAAAATCAACTTAAAAAAACATTTAAAAAATTATTTCACTCTATTACTTTTGTTTGTTTTTATTGGAAATGCTTTTTGTCAACAACGCTCAATAATAATACTTAAAAAGGCCGATTTTTGGAAAAACGACAAAACTCTGGGTGAGGATATTGAAAGAATTATTGGCAATGCTGAATTTGAACTCGATAGTGCTACGCTTTTTTGTGATAGTGCATATTTGAATAAAAAGGAAAACAATATTGATGCTTTCGGACATGTTCACATTAAATCGGGTGATACTCTTGATATTTACAGCGATTTGCTAAACTATGACGGAAACACAAGAATCGCCGAACTTCATAATAATGTTACTCTAATTGATAATCAAACCACTCTCACAACTAATGATTTGATTTATCATCGAAAGACAAAGGTCGCCAATTATTATTCAGGTGGGAAAATTGTAAATAAAGACAATGAATTGACAAGCCTGATCGGATATTATTTCACGAGACAAAAAGAGTTCTTTTTTAAAGATAGTGTAGTTTTAACAAATCCCGATTATGTAATGACTTCCGATAGCCTATTGTATAATACTCTTACAGAAATTGCATATTTTCAGGGGCCTACAAACATCATTGGTGATAATAAATATGTATATTGTGAAAATGGCTGGTATAATACTAAATCGGATGTAACTCTCCTGAAAAAGAAAGTTTTTATAATAAATAAAGAACAAACGATAAAAGCCGATACTGTTTTTTATGATAAATTATCGGGATTTGGTGAAGCCTTTAATAATATCGTAATTATCGACACGGTTCAAAACACAGTCGCTAAAGGAAATTATTTACGATATAATAAAACAAAAGAATTTGCATACCTTACTGATAGTGCGGAAGCAATCCTTATCGATAAAAGAGATTCACTTTTTTTGCATGCTGATAGTTTGATTATTACATTTGACAGTACGCAGTCAATAAAAAAAATGTTTGCCTATTATAAAGCTAAGTTTTACAGAAAAAATTTGCAGGGTTTATGCGATTCACTTGTTTATGATTTTGTTGATTCTACAATAAATTTATATAATGATCCGGCAATCTGGTCTGAAGAAAATCAATTGACTGCCGATTCAATAAAAATCGCCATTACAAATAAAACGGCTGATTCTTTGATACTTTATAATTCTGCTTTTATCATCTCTCAAAACGATTCATTGGGTTTTAATCAAATAAAAGGAAAAAATATGATCGGATATTTCAAAGATAATGAGTTGCGAAAAATATTTGTATCAGGAAATGCCGAAACTATTTATTATATAATTGATGATGGCGAAAACAAAGAAAGAGAATTGATTGGAATAAATAAATCGGTTTCAAGCTATATGATAATTTTTTTAGTTGATAATAAGGTCAAAGATATTTTATATTTAGAGAAACCGGATGAAACTTTATTTCCGGAAAATGAACTTCCGGCTGAGGAGAAACTTTTGAAAGGTTTCGAGTGGTTAGATGAGTTCAGGCCGAAAAATAAATCGGAAATTTTTAATTGGAAAAAAAAATAGTTGAGGCCGGGAGCTTATGAAAACTTTCAATGATTAATTAAGAAAAAGAGCTTAAAACACCGAAAAACGAACGTATTTTTTGGGGTTTAATCGTATGTCCTCAAGGAGTTTATTCAAATCGGAGGATGATTTTTGTAATTCAATATAAAGACTGTCGTTGTTAAGAAGTAAACCTAAAGTTCCTTCACCCTTATTTATTTTTTCTAAGATATTTGACAATTTTCCGATTGCTCGATTAGCATTAATAAAAGTCTTTGGAATTTCAGACTTGGCTAATGTATCACTTAATGTGGAAAAGTTTGCTAAAATATTACTTATATTTTCATTATTCTCTTTTAAATTTTTTGTTATATCATCAACATTATTAATTATTGACGACAATCTATTCTTTTCAGTATTTACGAGAGTATCTATATTTTGCGTCGTATTTTGAAGAGTAAGTAATGTGTTTTTTATACTTTCAAAACTATTCTCAAGGTTTTCGCGTGCATTTTCATTAAAAATTGTTTGAATTACAGTAACAACCGAATCAATTGAACCCATTAAATCTTCAGCCTTTTTCTTAAGTGGTTGAACTTGTGCGTTGACTTCTTCTTTCAAACTTGCCTCAACCTTAGCTCTAAGAGTGTCACCACTTTGTGCTAATACTTTCGAGTTTCCCAATTGAAGGTCAATGGCTTTTGATCCCATTAAATCTGAACTATAAATTCTTGCAATTGAATTATTCGGAATAGGAAAATCATTGCTAATTACCAAAATTACAATAATATTACCTGAATTATTCGGAGCAAAATACAAATCCTTTACTTGCCCAACCTTTAAGCCGTTAATTACAATTGGGTTGGCTCTTGTCAATCCATTAACAGCATAATATTCAACATAAAATTCTCTTTGTTTTTTGAAGATATCGCTACCTTTTAAAAAATTAAAGCCCCAAATAAAAAGGCCAACTGTTATAACGAATATAATTCCGACTATTAGTTCACGAGATATTTTCAAAACAAATATTTTTATATGTTTTTACAAAGTTAATTTATTTTTTTAAAAATTCAATTGCATTTTTTGTTGAAATTCTGTCATCATTTTTAAAAGCAACAACAAATGCATCTTTAAATCCTTTTTTTCTAATTTCCGATTGAAGTTTTTCTGCTTCTTCAATACTTAAGGCATTGCCCACCGTGTATTTATATAATCCATTATGAAAATAATGTCTTACCTCTTTCAAATTAGAAAATTTTTTAGAATCTAAAGGTTTTTTTCTTTTATAAGAGGCAAATTGCACTCTGAATCTAATATCATCGGTTTTTTCATTCTTGATAACATTATTTGCCAAAAGGTTTTGATTTTCTTTTTCAAATTCAATTTTATATTCTTTAAAAGCTCTGTAAATAGCAGAAGCAACGTAAGTTTGCCCATTTTTTGATATTAAAAACTTTTCATTTCCTGCATGGCTTAAGTATCCGGTTTCTATTAAAATTCCGGGCATAGTTGTTTTATAAAGAACCCAAAAGCCTGCTTGTAAGACACCTCTGTCTTTTAATCCTACTCTGGTTTTAAATTGTTTTTGAACTTTTTGGGCAAGATTAAGGCTTTGATCTAAAAAAGCATTTTGGTAAAGAGAAAAAATTACATTTGCCTCAGGTGAGTTAGGATCAAAACCCTCATATTGTGCATTATAATTGTCTTCATATAATATTGACGCATTTTCTTTTTTTGCAACAGCCAGATTTGCTTCACTTTTGTGTAAACCCATCACATAAGTTTCTGCACCATGAACTTTATGCGAATTAAGAGAGTTACAATGAATTGAAATGAAAAAATCGGCATTTGCATCATTTGCAATTTGAGCACGTTTGTGAAGTTCGACGAATTTATCGGTTTTTCGAGTATAAATTACTTCAACATCTTTCAGGTTTTTTTCGATGTATTCACCGGTTTTTAAAGCAATTGCAAGGGCTAAAGTTTTTTCTTTACAATGTGCTCCCACAGCTCCGGGATCGTAACCGCCATGGCCGGCATCAATTACAAGCTTTGTGATTTTATTCTTTTTTTGAGGAAAAACCATCAAAGGCAAAATCAATATTAAACAAAAAATATTAAAATTAAAGTTGTACGGTTTCACTAAATAATTTTTTAATTAGTTTTGACGTTTATCATGTTTGTAAAAATCCAAAGATATAAAATATTTTATAAATAGAATTAAAGGTATAATACTTGATGCTTTTTTGCATAAAAAATTAACATAGAAAAAGAAATCATTGTCGAAACTAAAAGTAATATTGATTTTTAAGACTTTAATTTTATCTGTTTGGATATTATTTCCGATAGAATTGTTTTCGCAGGATACTATACCAAATTTTATTAATGACACTTTAATTGCTATTAACGATACAATTACAAACGATACTATTGTTGAACAAAAAAAAGAAAAACCTCTCAAAGCAAAAGTAGATTATCAGGCAAACGATTCTATTCGTCTTGATGCGAAAAACCAAAAAGTGTTTTTGTATGGAGATGCCGAAATTTCTTATGAAGACATTAATTTGAAGGCTGCTTTTATTGAAATAAATTTTAAAACAAATACTGTTTTTGCAATGGGAGCTCCCGACTCAACCGGAAAAATTCAAGGGACACCGATTTTTACGGAAGGCGGACAGGAATTTGATGCCGAAACAATGAGATATAATTTTGACACAAAAAAGGGCCTGATAAAGCATGTTGTAACCCACGAAGGTGAAGGTTATATTCATGGAGAAAAAATCAAAAAGCTTGAAGACGGAAACATAAACATCAGCTCGGGAAGTTATACGACTTGTGATAATAAGGAACATCCTCACTTCGAATTTCGATATAAAAAGTCAAAAGTTATACCAAACGATAAGATTATTACAGGCCCGGCATATCTCGTTATTGCCGGTGTCCCGACTCCTTTATTTATTCCCTTTGGGATGTTTCCAAATAAAAAAGGGCAAAGATCGGGAATTATCATTCCTTCTTATGGTGAATCAGCCAACAGAGGTTTTTTCTTTGAAGGTGGCGGGTATTATTGGGCTCTAAACAACTATTTGGATTTTAAACTTACGGGTGATATTTATACCAGAGGTAGTTGGGCAATTAAGCCCTTATTTCGCTATTCAAAACGATATAAATATAGAGGATCATTTAATTTTAATTATGGAATTACGGTTTTGGGCGATAAAGGTTCACCTGATTATAGCAAAAACCGTGATTTTTCAATCCGTTGGTCTCACCGGCAAGATCCAAAAGCTCGGCCAAGTAGTACTTTCTCGGCAAACGTAAACATTGTAAGTAATAAATATAATAAATTTAACCCTACTTCTACTCAGCAATATCTTACAAACACATTTCAATCGAGCATAGCATATCAGAAAAACTGGAATCAAAAATATTTTTTAACCGTTGATTTAAGTCATTCACAAAACACCATCAATAAAACCGTTTCTATGAGCTTGCCTCAGATTTCATTTTCGGTAAACCGGTTTAATCCATTCAGAAAAAAAGAAAAAGTAGGGGCGCTAAAATGGTATGATAATGTTAGTGTTAATTATTCAATGAATGCCAAAAACTATATTTCCACTTATGATTCCCTGCTATTTAAACCTGAAATGTATTCGGATATGCAAAACGGTATCAAGCATAATGTATCGGTTAGCAGCCCATTAAAAATTTTGAAATATTTTAATATGACAAATTCGATAACTCTTACCGATCGGATGTATTTTGATAAACTTGATAAATACTGGGTTAATGATTCTATAATTACGGAAACCGATACCATCGTCGGCTATGTTAAAACCGATACAATTCCCGGATTTAATAATGAATATGATTTTAGTTTTTCCTCATCCGTGAGTACAAGGATTTATGGCATGCTTGGTTTTAAAAAAGGTCCAATCAAAGCTATTCGTCATGTTATTTCTCCTTCAATTGGTTTTTCGTTCAGGCCTGATTTCGGGAAGGCCGGATGGGGTTATTATAAATATCACTATAACAATGCGGAACATAGCGATAGTACTCAATATTCTATTCATGAGCGTTTTATTTATGGAGGTGCCCCACGAGGGAAGTCCGGAAGCATTAGTTTCGGGATCACCAATAATTTGGAAATTAAAGTCCGGTCTCGCAAAGACACAATTACCGGATATAAAAAAATCAAATTGATTGAAAATTTTTCAATATCCACTTCATATAATCTTGCAGCCGATTCATTGAAATGGTCGAGGGTAAAGATGAGCGGAAGAACAACCTTGTTTAAAAATATAAATATTAATTACTCAAGTTCATGGGATCCTTATATTTTAGATTCATCGGGCACAAGAAATCTTAATAAATTTGAATGGGATGTTAACCATAGATTGCTAAGGTTGGATAATGCTTCGTGGAGTACAGGTTTGACGTGGAATTTAAGCTCGAAAAAAACCGACAAGAAAAAAGTATCAAAGAAAGGTGATGAACACGAATTAAAAGAAATAAACGAAAACCCTGATAATTATGTTGACTGGAGTATTCCATGGAAATTAAATATAAGATATACTTTAAATTATTCCAATAATCGTGATTATATTGATAATAAAAGAATAAACAACAAATCATTGGTGCAAACCATGTGGATTAGCGGAGAAATTAATGTTACGCCAAAATGGAGGGTAGGTTTTAATTCAGGTTATGATTTAGAGCAGGCAAAGATAACAACAGCCTCTGTAAATATTTACCGTGACCTTCATTGCTGGGAAATGCGCTTTTCGTGGATACCAATGGGATTCAGAAAAAGTTGGAATTTTTCAATCAATGTTAAGAGTTCAATTTTAAAAGACATGAAATTGTCGAAAAAGAAAGATTTCAGGGATTATTATTAGAAGAAATAGTACTTAAAGTGTGCTAAAATTAAGAGTGCCTAAAGTTTTTTCTTTTTTTTCATAAACTTATAACTTTAGGCATTTTAGGCACTCTTAACTCAAGGCAAAATTAAATCTCAATTTTCGTTCCTGTATTTGTTTCCAATGCTTTATCGTAAATTAATTTTGCTGTAGCAACATCTTGAATAGCAAGCCCGTTTGATTTAAAAATTGTAATTTCTTCATCATTAATCCTCGACTCCACTTTTCCAATAATTACATCACCCAATTCACCATAAAAGTGGGATTCGTCAATAACGCCCTCTTTAACAGGAAGAATAATATCTCCGGCTTCGCTGAAGCAAGCTTCTTTTGAATCACCGATAAAACGCGATCGCATAATTATTTCCGAATCCAACTCACGTGCATTAGGAGTGTGGCTGCCAATTCCGTTGATGTGAGTGCCTTTTTTAACTTTTTTCCCATCAAAAATAGGAGTGGCCGAAGATGTTGCCGTACAAATTATATTGGCTTCCAAAACCTGGTCAGGAGTTTCGGCTTTAATAATTTCGAGATTCAATTTTTTGCCCATCTCTTTAATAAAAGCATTTGCCGATTCATCAGAAATATCATAAACTATTGCTTTTGAAAGTTTTCTTGCAATTGCAACTGCCCATAATTGCATTTGTGCCTGAACACCTGTTCCAAAAATTCCTGCCACCTGATTTTCATCTTTTCGTGCAAGATATTTTGTTGCGACTCCACTAACAGCACCCGTGCGAACAGCAGTCAAATAACCGCCATCCATAATACAAACTACATCACCGGTTTCAGGGTCTTGCAATAAAACCTTCCCGATGACAACCGGCATATTAAATTTCTTAGGATTATTTTTATAAACAGTTACAACTTTACAGGCTAATGCTTTCATTTCTTTAAGGTAAGCCGGCATATAAAGCGAAAGTCCGTCGGGGGGAGTAATTGGAGTTCTAAGCGGCAGAACGGCAGTTCCTTTTGCAAGTTCTTCGAATGCTTTTTCAACTACATCCATGCAGTCCTTCATGTCAAGGACCGAAATTACATTTTCTCTATTTAAAATTAAAGTCATGGTATTATTTTT
>CAZBSL010000080.1:0-12162 GCA_964494265.1 uncultured Bacteroidales bacterium | reverse complement strand
CAATAATAAGGGATAAGGTATTTAAGGGTTGATTAATTTCATGGGCAATGCCGGAGGCCATTTCTCCCAGATTGGCCATCCGATCGGCATGGATTTGCATTTTTTCCATTTTTTTCCGCTGGGAAATATCACGGATCGTAATCATGAATGAAAAAAGCGTCGCATCAGGGCTCTGGATTAAAGTGAAACTGATTTCGCTTAAAAACAAAGATTGGTTTTTCTTTCTAATTTTCAACTCAACGTTTTGTTCGATTCCTTCGTTTAATGTTTTTTGAATGGCCTCCTCAATGATTATTTTTTCATCTGTTGGCACATACTTGAAAAAATGTTTTCCGATTAGTTCGTTCCTGTTTTCAACTCCCAATAACTCAAGTCCTATTTCTGAAGCTTCAGCGATGATTCCTTTCAGATCGATTATCATAATACCGTCGGGAGAAGCATTTAACATAGTCTTATATTTTTCCTCGCTTACCTTCAGTGCCTGCTCTGCCATCTTTTTCACGGTGATGTCTTTTGTAAAACCAAGAAATCGTGTTTCCGAAAGTTTAACGGCTTCTAAGATCCACCATCGTGTAGTTCCGTTTTTATGTTTGAACATCAATTCGTCTTTTGATGTGCCGGCTTTAACCATTTTTCTGAAAAGAGCCAAGCCATCTTCAAGCGATTCTTCCGGTAGTACATCTGAAATCGACATTTTTAAAAGTTCTTCTTTTGAATATCCTGTTATCCTGCATGCTGCTTTATTTACCTCAACGTATCTTCCGGTTTCATCGGCAACAAAAATACCATCAGGGGCATTATCTACGTAATTTCGGTATTTTTCCTCACTCTTTTTTAAAGACGCATGTGCCACGTTTAATTTCCCGGATGATTTTTTTAAAATCGCAGCATTATGGATAATTGTTTGCTTCTGATTAAAAAGGTCAATAAATACTTTTATTTTGCATAATAGAATGTGGACACTGATAGGTTTAACTATATAATCGACTGCACCTGAAAAATATCCCTTTTCCATCTCTTTTGCATCAATACAGTTTGCCGTGGCGAAAATAATGGGGATTCTATCAATATTCCTCTCATCATTCATCTTCTCAGCAAGTTGATACCCATTCATCCGGGGCATCCGAACATCAATGATTGCCATGGCAAGTTCAATCCCTTTGGTTTTTATCAACGCTTCCTCTCCGGAAAGGGCCTCGATCAGGTTGATTTTTTCATTTCGTAAGACTTTCCTTAGAAAAAAGAGGTTTTCCGGTAGATCATCTACAATAAGGATGTTTGGTAATAATTTCATGAGTTGACTATTAGACAGTCGATTTATAGCTTGAAGAGCAATGAAAAATTTTTACTTTTATTAAGTGTAGTATTTTTATTAAGGAATTTCACACCACTAATCATTCTGTTTGCAATAATAATAAAAAAAAATGAAAAAAAACTTTTTTTTAAAGCCGAAATAAAAGATACTTCAGCAGAAACCGAATACTACCAAGTTGCTGGATGAAAATTTAAGTTGAAAAAGGGCTTGTTGAATGATTTTATTGTTAGATCTCAACAATGTAACAATTTAACAATTTTCCCAAATGTTACTGATTAAGCGTAAATCTCAAACTAACACCGGCATTCGTAATTGAAGTTCTGAAATTAGAAGCAACAAATGGTTTATTAATAACTTTATCAAAATAAAGTCGAACATTAAAACTCTGGCTAATGGCATAATCAGCAGTAGTACCAATTGTTAGAATTTTTTGTCCGGCTGAAACTTGATCAATGTCTTCATCAATTCTTCTCAAAACAGTTTTATTACTTCTGATTGAAAAATCGAATTTAAGGTTTAAATCGCTACTTACATTGCTTCTACTACCGCTGCCTCCCGAAGATTTGATTCCGAATTTTACGTTTTTAAAACGATAACCTGCACCAATAACAACTTCATTACTTGTTACTTCAGTCAATTGATTGTTTACAAAACTTAAGCCGAGATTTCGTGATTTTTTCAATTCAAATTTTGTCATTAAATTATTATTCCACGTAATATCAATATTAAATAATGGACTGAATTGCTCTGAAATTGATATTTGACTAATGTCATATTTTGGGAAATAATCGCCGATATCATCCTTATTTATAGGGGACTCATCTAAATTCCCATAATTAATTTGCGAAATAAAACTACCAATTGAATAAGTAGAACGATAGGCATGTGAAATAGAAATGCTTCTAATATATTTCTTAAAAAATTCAATTTGAGATAAACCGTTATAAGTTATTCTCCAATTTGGTAAAGGTATTTTAGGGAATTGCTCAATGGATGCATTTCCTGCCGGTTTTCCTCGATATGCAGCTACAAATGATGGAATTAAAACATCTTGTGAAGTAGGCCCATAACCTTCAGGAAAACCTGCTGAGTCAACATCTAGGCCATTCCAGTTTGGATTATTTTTTGCCAGACGTGTAGCAATTTGCAGTCGGTATTTTTTCAGATTCTCAAAAGTTTCCGAAGTATTGTCACTTGCATTTTTAGCAAAGGCTGTACCCCAAGTAATAGTTGATATTGAGAAACTTCCACTCTCGGTTGGAGAAAAAGATTTAAATTCTTCAAGAGCCCTGTCATATTTAAAATATTCTTGATGATTTTTAGAAAATGAGCGGTCGGCAGTTAATTCGATTTTTAAATCAGGGAAAGGTTCAATTGCAACACGGACATTAAGTGTATTTGTATGCTTTTTAAAATAGGCAGTATTTAAATTTGAATCGGCTGTTATCCAGTTATTTCTTGCAGCATTATACCTAAAATCATCACTTTGGCTACCAAAAATAAATCCCAATCCCGGAGCATTGGAGCCCCAATTATTACCGAGTGCATTTGGCTCAGGAATAAAACCGGGTAAGAAAATACCATTGCTTTCGGAATAAGTAATCGAAGCATTTTTCACACCCATTAAAACTCTCAGGAAAGTATTTCCAATAATTTTTAAATAGTTTACTTTCGGGGCTTTAGTTGTATCCTTCTCTTTTTCCGGGGTTGGCATACTTTGCATCCGCCTGCCGCCGCCACTTCTGGAACCTCCACCACCTTTGTTAATTTTCTTTAAAAAGCCAACTTTATTATATAATTTATCGAGAGTAAAATTCCCACTTAATTGTATGGTATTTGAATTTTCAATTTGGTTACCAAGTTCATCCTGAATTGATCGCGGTGAAGCAGTCCAATGATATCCGGACTGATATCTCGCAGTTGACGTAATCCATTCAAGTAATGGTAGTTTATCAATCGGTATTTTATAATTTAATGCAAGATTTTGTGTATAATGATTCAACGTTCCAAATCCTAAAATTTCGTTAACAACCGAATCTCTGTATTCCTTGTAACCAATTTCACCCTTTGTTCTATAATTATAAGGTTCACTAATATAAGCATTTACATTTGCAGAAAAATCAAGGCTTAATGATTTTGACAAATCAAATTTCATATCATAAACCCTTGTCCAATCCCATTTTTTAACAAAAGTCGGTTCAATTATAATAAGAGCATTACTCTTATTTCTAATGAGTTGTCTGCTAAATTCTCTGTTCATTTCGGTTCTGAAAGAAAGCATTTTAGGTTCAAAATAGAAATTAAAATCCTTTATTAGTTTCAACCAGGAACTTTTAAGGAATTTTATTTTCTCAAAAGGTTTAACAAGCTTAGGTTGTGTGGTGTGAGTATAGCCAAAACCTCCCCTGTTTATCTTTTTCAAATTATACGAAATATCAATATTTCGGTTAAAAATTTCAGAATAAGAATATGAGAAGTCGAAATTTTCTATATCATAAAAATGTGGCTTACTTGACGAACCGCCGACTTTATCTTTTCTTACATTAATAAAGTTTATATTCTTTCGTTGCGTATAATCCTGAACCTTCGATAAGACGGAATCTTTTTCTGCTTTGGTTTCGTAGGTATTAAGTTCATCTTTCAATTTCACATCAGGGTCTAAGGGATTATATTCAGGTGTAATTCGCCCTTCGGAATAATCGAAATGCAATGGAACTCTGATTCCTGACTTTTCAGGCAAGAATTTTCCCAGTTCCAAATTCGTTGAAATATCAAATTGAGTGATTGTTTCTTTTTGAGTTTCATTAAGTTTCATATTAAGGGCTCCGAAACCGGCAGTACTATGCATTCCTGATATTGTAACATTACCGAGATCGGCCAAATCGGCACTAATTCGTGCAGTAGCAGCCCAGCCGCCTTTTTTATTAAATCCGGTCAATCGTAATTCATTAACCCAAATTTCAGCACATTTTGAATGCCCGTCGTCATCGTCAACGAGGGTACGTTTTTTAGGATTACGAACTCCAATCATAATGGCACCAACATCACTAATACTCGGCATACCTACCACAGTAATTTTATTTTCTCCGTCATATTGAATAAACTCATCAGAAATAGTAATATGCGATCCCGGCTCTCTCATTGCTAAATTACGATATTTTTTTACTTCGATCAATTTCTGAAGCTCAATATCAAATATATTGCCTTCGGGCCAAATTGCTTCCCTATCCTTTCCAACCCCCCAGGGAGTAAAAGTCAATGGAACTTCATATTCATAATAATTCTGAGTAAAATCAGAGCCGATTCGAATGAAAACCGTAAGATCACCATATTTTATTTGTTCATTTTTAAAAGATTTTTCAGCATGAGCAAACATTTTTAAAAATTTATACTGCCTGAAATCAAAATCGGTTGTTTTATAAACCCCGCGTGCATCACCGTCAACGAGATCACAAACTTTAATGGACATCGCCTGTTCATTCAATTGTATAGAGCTTGTGGTACCAAGGTTTCTTTCTCTTTCAATTCCGGGAGGAATCATATAAGGTATGGGGTATCTTTCTCCGTTTTCTTCAATATTTACAGCAGAAACGTCAAATATGGTCTGATTGGTTTGATTATCAACAATGTATTCGCCTTGTGAAAGTAATTGTTCATTATATTTTCTCCATTCACCTCTAACAAGGTCTAAGGTCGCAAAACGGCATACAACAGGCCTTTTAAAATTTTTGAAAAACATTCTTAAAAAACGAATTGACTTAAAATCCTGAATATTTCCAATAATTTTATCCGGGTCGCGTATTGGGATTTTAAACTGATACCATGTAACTTTTCCAATTTTTTGGTTTGCTAACGGAACCGATTCAATATGTCTGACATCGGTAATATAATTTTCTCCAACCTTCATGTGTGAAGGATCGAAGTTCACTCTATATTGGAAATACCTTTCAGCTTCGCTTAAAGTATTATCATTATTAATATCTTCAACATTAGGGTCGTTTGTAGCAGCAGTCGGGTAATCTTCGGGATTGATTGCATCGGTAGGTGAATTTCCTTCAGTACCGTTAAACTTCTTATATCTTTCTAAAATACTTCGATATAAATTATTTTCATCATAATCGGCTCCCCTGAAATAATGATAATTATCTGATGAAGGATCTGCATTTGCCAAAGCATAAGCAAGAGAAGCAACACCATATTCATTTTGAATTTTTTGAAGATAATTGTCATAGTAAATTCTTTCATCAAAAGTCGAAAGTCCATCATAACCTATATCTTGATAAATTCTTGAATCTTCAATATCGCTAAAACTATGAGTTAATGCCTGCAGATTAGGAACTCTTCCCCATTCAGTACTATCGACATTTTCAACCAAGTCGGTTGTTGGTAAGCCATTTTCATAAGCTTTACGTGAATCACGCAAAATATCTTCTGAAACATCTCCAAGGTTAAAATATAATTGTCCTGAATTAGTTGAATCTTCCATAAAGGGATCCATCATCCAAAACTCAATATATTCGTAGTTTGCAGCTTCAAAATCAGTATTATCAAATCGTCGCATTATACCTCCCCAACGCGATTCAGGGTCAATTAATTTCCCGTTTTCATCAATACCTTGCGAATAGGGTGATGCGTTTACATCATAGTTATTCGCACCTCTTTCGTTGGGATAAAAAGCAAGGTTTAGAATGGGTATATTAGTCGGAATTCCATTTGGAATATCTTTGTCAGGGAATAATTCATTTTCTAAAACCTGACGAACATAATTATTTGAAATTTCATTTTTATCAACATTCGGTGGCCTTAAGTTTCCACGTTTATCATAAAACAAAGGATCGATTACGTACCACGAAAACAAAGCACGATTTATTCCATAATCCAAACCTGTACCGGCTTTAGCTTCAGGAAACATATCGGGAGTTGTTTGGTATTGCGGTGTACTTGCCATAAACCAATTATAAATTGATGTTAAATCAAGTGTTGATTTACTTCCCTCAAAATCATCAACATAAGTTGTTCCGGTTTTACCAATTATTTTTGAATGCCCCGGAATAAAGTGAGCAAATTCACCATCAATCGAAATTCTTGAAGGTGCTTTTGTAGTAAGAAACGGCAACTTATCAATCATTTTAGTAATGAAACGTGATTCGGTTTGATAGGAGAAATTAAATCCCCAAATAGTATTCGATATCGGGTCATCGCCGTAAATAACTTTTTGTGTTAAAGGTTTTTCCGTTAAATTTAAAATTGTTGCACCCACAACAAAATTATCATCAAATTTATAGTCAAGGTGAGTACCCATCAATCTTTTAGTTTGAATATTAAAGAAAGAGGTACTTTCCATTGAAATATTTATAGGTGCACCCGAATTCAGAATTCCTTCATTAATTATTCGAACACGGCCTAATGTGTAATCAACCGTATAGTCAACATTTTCAGTCAAAGGTCGGCCACCGGCAGAAACAACAACCGATCCCTGAGGAACATTTAAGGCATTTAAAGAAATCTCAGAGCCGGCCGAGGATTTATAAAAACCCTCAATCAAAAATTTATTTTTATCGGGGAATTGTTCAGCCCCAGTTTTTGTCATCGTATAAAGTGAGTCGAAACAATATTTTTCGGAAAGATCAGGATCCTTAAGTTTCTTTCGTAAATAACTTCCAAAAGGCTCAAGCATAGTAAAATAAACCCTTCCGTTTGATGCTTGAATTGTACCACCGTTTGTTGCTGCATTATTAAGAAAATCAAAAATTCCATCGGGTGGAGGATTCAATTGTGGGTCAAGGTTATCAAAGTTGAGAACTCTTATCAAAGGAACACCCCTAACTCCTTCCGGCCCTTCAGTAAGATAACCTGTTGGAACTCCGTTATCATTTCCCGAATATAAAATATTTAAAATAAAACCATCGCTATTAACCTGATAAGCACCCATTGAATAAACATTTTTCATCATTAAATCCCACATTGGAATTCTTGTATTCAATGAAGTGCTTTTCAGCAACTTAACCATTAGGCAATTGGGAGCGACAATACCCTGATCTGAAAACTCACCAACCTGAAAAACCGTATCATAACCAATTACCGTATATTGAAAAGATACGGCTAATGTTTGATCGGAATTAATTCCTGAATGCAACGAAATAAATCCCAGTTTTTTATTATATGAATATTCAGAGGCAGATAATTTTCTGGCACTTTCGACTTTTTCAAAATCCTGACCAGGAGTAAAATTAAAGCTTCCTTTTAAATAATTGGTAACTGTGTTTATATTTCTAATTTGACTTGTATCCAATTTGGAAACTAAATTATTTGAGTTATTTGAAGGTAAAACATTTCCGACAATCGGGGAAATTTGGCCTTTATTATAAGGATCGTTTTCACCAAGGTCCATAAGTGCCACAATGTTTCGATTTTCGGTTACTGCTGCACCGATGTTCGTAACCCAAACTTCTAATTTAGTAATATTTACGGCAGAGGAAACAATTGGAAGTTTTGCTAAAGCACCTTCATAATGATCACGAAAATATTGAGCTAAAAAGAAATGCTTATTTTCCTCATAATCGCTTGCTTTTAATTCAAATTCACTTGTTTGTGCTCCACCTTGTACCGTAATATTTGAGGATTCGCCTTTTTGCTGCGAAAAAACAGTTGTTACGGTTGCCTTCCCGAATTGCAATTTTGTTTTTATTCCGAAGAGGCTGTGTGCTCCTGTAATAAGAGTCGAATTTAGAGGTAAAGTTACATCACCGGCTTCAATTAATTTAATAATTTCATCTTCTTTTCCTTCGTATTTTAATTGAAGTTTATTTTCAAAATCAAAAGTTGCCTCAGTATTGTAATTTGTTTTAAATTCAATTTTATCACCAATTTTGGCGATAACATTCATTTGAATTGTTTCCTTGAAATCGAAATTGATCTGACGGCGTTGGCGAACATTCTTATTCGGGTCATCATTTGAATTTCCTCTGATACCAAATGATAACTCGGCAGAACCATTTGGCCGAATATCAATAGTGTTGCTACCAAAAATTTTCTCAAAAGCTGCCCCACCTATATGAATTTCTGGAATAATTCCGGTTCGCTTATCGGCGCCGGATGCTTTTGATCGTTCTTTCCAATACTTTTTTAATGAATTATTTATATCATAATTCAAATATTCATCAAACGACATTGATGTAGGTGGCCTGTAAATTAAATTTCCAATTTTCTTTGTTAAAATATAACGATTTGTAAGAGGGTCGTATTGAACCTCTGTTGTAATATTAGGAGGGTCATTAAAAAAAATCGGATTTGATTGTTCCTCAGTTAATGGAATTCCATCATCGTTATTAAACGGATAAATTAAATCAACTGCTGTTGTATCACTTCTGAGTGTTGTGTCGGGGGGCATTAATAAATAATCGGAATCGAAAGATGTTCCAACGCTTATCGGTGTTCCCAAGACTGTGAAAGACAGGAAAAATACGACTGTAAATTTTAGGAAATGTTTAATAATCCGCTTCAAAGAAAATATTTGAGTTTTTACCTGATTTTTAAGTTATTAAATTATTTATTAAAAATATCGTAATAGTAACGATTTGAAATTAGATTATAATACTTTTAATGCTTCTTTTATTAATTGCTCAACACTAATTTCTTCTTCGCTTATATTTAATTTTAATATTTTATTTATCGTACTTTCTGCAATACTTTTCTTAAAACCAAGCATTGTTAATGCTGATAACGCTTCTTCTTTTTTAGTATTGTGTATTATTCCCAAATTTTCGGTGAAAGCACCTTCTTTTTCCAACTTATCTTTCAGGTCGATAATTATCCTTTGGGCTGATTTTGCACCAATACCCTTAACCGATTGCAAAACAGAAACATTCTTAGAAATTATTGCTTCGATAATTTCATTTATTGCTATTGAAGAAAGAATAAGTATAGCCGTAGTTGCACCGATTCCGGAAACAGATAATAAATGACGAAATAACTTGCGTTCTTCCTGATTCGCAAAACCGAATAACAATTGTGCATCCTCACGCACAACAAAATGAATAAATAATTTACAATTGTCTTTATCTTTAATTAATGAAAAAGTGTTTACAGAGATGTTTATAAAATAACCAACTCCGTTGACATCAATAACAATATAAGTAGGGTTTTTTTCTGCTATATTTCCTTTAATATAAGAGTACATAAAGTTTATTTCTGATTACAATATTTAGTATAATTTTAGTAAAATAAATTACAAAGCAAATTCTGGAATTTCGGAGTACCGGAGTATTGGAGTGTTGGAAATTTCTGAGAACCTTTTGAGCTTCTATTCCAATACTCCATCACTCCATTATTCCATCTCAGCTTTATCAAGAAACTTCATTTATAGCCCAGTCAAGAGATTCTTGAAGCATCTCCTGTGGTGGTGCTTTAATATAACCTTCATCTGTTAATTTCTTGGTCATATCTCTTGAATATTTAATATCATTTCTGGCAATTTCGTAGGCCTCTTCCCAAGTCATTTCAATTCGGGCCACGCCATCCTTAATTGCCTGCATTGCAACATCAGCAGATTCAACGGGGAATACATCAGCATCATCCATAGTCGGGACGATATTTTCAGGGCTAATTCCTTTTTTCTCTGCATAATCGGCCAATGAATGTGCAGCTGCAATTGCCATATTATCAGTAATTTTTCTTGCTCTAACCATTAAAGCACCTTTTAAAATCCCTGGAAATCCAAGTGAGTTATTAACCTGATTAGGGAAATCACCTCTTCCTGTTGCAACGATATATGCACCAGCTTCTTTGGCGGCATAAGGATAAATTTCAGGAACAGGGTTTGCACAAGTAAAAACAATCGACTTTTCGCCCATAGCTTTTATCCACTCAGGTTTTACGGTGTCAGGCCCCGGTTTTGATAGAGCTATCAAAACATCTGCACCTTTCATTGCTTCCGCAAAATCATCAATTTTGTCAGGGTTAGTTGCTTCACAAAGTTCCCATTTACGGTAAAAACGTTTATCGGCTTTGATATCTTCTCTGTCTGAATTGAGTGAACCTTTTGAGTCAAAAATCGTCATATTTTTAGGATCGGCACCATCGGCAATAATCAACCTTGCAATTGTAGCATTTGAAGCCCCGGCTCCAAGCATTACAATTTTAACCTCTGAGATTTTTTTATTTACCAGTTTCAAGGCGTTCAATAATCCGGCAAGAGTTACACAAGCTGTTCCTTGAGCATCATCGTGCCAAACAGGTATATCACATTCCTCACGTAAAGTATCCAAAACTTTATAACAATTTGGTTGAGAAATATCTTCAAGATTTATTGCACCAAAACTCGGTTGAACCATCTTAACGAATTCAATAATTTTATCAGGGTCTTTCTCACCTTTTTCATTTGTGCTGTCAACACAAAGAGCTACACCATCAACACCGCCGAGATATTTCATCAAAAAGGCTTTTCCTTCCATCACACCAAGCCCGCCGGGAGGAGTACAATCGCCATCACCGAGAACACGAGTTGAATCACTTACTACCGCTACAAAATTCCCTCTGTTTGATAATTGAAAAGAGGCATCATTATCATCTCTTATTGTTGTGGAAATTTTTGAAACACCCGGTGTGTACCAAACATTAAACCAATTGAAACCCGGAACCGGTGCTTTTGGAACGGTTTGAATTTTTCCACCATATAATTTATGGGCTTTCTCGGCTAATCTTTTTAGAAACAGGGTTTTTGCTTTTGCAATTTGTTCTTGTGTGAAGTCGTCAGGAAAAACTTCATTCAAGTTGTCAAGTGTTAATTGTATTTTTTCCATTGTATATTATTAATTTAAAACGTTTTATAAGTATATTTTTATTTAATTATAATAATTTTTTTTAGCCCATAAAAATACAAATTTTTAATCAAAAATAAAGTAATTTTGATGGATTTATAAAAATTACTCATTAAATATTGATTAATAAGTGAATGAAATTGGAAATTAGAAAGAATCCCCAATTTCTAATTTCCAAAATAAAAACACATGAAAAGAATTGTAATTTTAACCGGTGCCGGAATAAGTGCTGAAAGCGGCGTTAAAACTTTTAGGGGAAGCAATGGGCTTTGGAATAATTATAGGATAGAAGAAGTTGCGAGCCCGATTGCATGGGAAAAAGACCCGAAGCTTGTACTTGAATTTTATAACCAACGCCGCAAACAACTTTTTGAAGTTAATCCGAATGCTGCGCATTACGCTTTAGCTAAACTTGAAGAAAAATATCATACTCAAATTATAACTCAAAATGTTGATGACCTGCACGAAAGAGCCGGTTCTGAAAATATACTTCACCTTCACGGTGAATTAAAAAAAGCAAGAAGCACTGTTGACTCAGAACTTGTTTACGAATTAAAAGACTGGCCATTAAACATTGGTGATAAATGTGAACAAGGATCACAACTCAGGCCTCATATTGTCTGGTTCGGTGAGGCCGTTCCGGCAATTATGGATGCAATACAAATTGCAAAAAATGCTGATATTTTCATAGTTATCGGAACTTCAATGGTGGTTTATCCTGCAGCCGGATTAATAAATTATGTTTCTGATGAAACTCCAAAATATCTTATCGATCCAAATGCAGAAGAAGTAAGTGGAATCAGAAACCTTACAATAATCCAGAAAAAAGCCAGTGATGGAGTGCCTGAATTGGTTGAGGATTTGCTTGGTGTTTGTCTATAAAGCTTTTGTTTTTTTAACGCGATGAATTCGCAAATAGAACCAAAAAATTTGAACAATATTTTCCGCTTTGCTTTTGAAACAAAAATATCCTATTTCCGAATACACCTTATTTCGTCAAAGCCTTAATAGCTTTTTTCAATTCGTTTT
>CAZBSL010000079.1:5280-12220 GCA_964494265.1 uncultured Bacteroidales bacterium | reverse complement strand
ATAGTTGCACCACTTGATGTCTGATCTTTATTGATCAGTGGTACGACATACTCAACGATTTCAAATTCTTCAAGATTTTCTGTTGTTGATTCCATTATCAGGTCATAAAAAGTAATTCTGTTGCCAGAAATAACCATGCTACGAATAAGCATAGGCCTGTAACCAACCGCTGTGGCTTTAACATCATATTTACCCGGTGTAATAGGTTTTATAACGTAATTACCGTCAAAATCAGAGGCACCACCTCCGACCATAGTTCCACCAAGTTCAACTACGATATTTACAAATGGGATCGGTTCGTTTGTTTCTTTATCAACAACCACCCCTTGTAGGGTTCCTTGTGAAAATACTAATACGTTTGCTGTTAGTATTATTCCAATGGTTAAAAGTAAATTTTTTAACATACCATATAATTTTATGTTAGATTATACATTGTGCATAAAAAGTCGGTAAAGATACTATAAAAGTTTTCTAATTTCCAAAAAAAAAATCCCTTGAAAAAACAAAAGTATTTTCTTAAGTATAAGGTCTTTTTAAAATTTCAGAATAGATAACCGCCTTTCTTAAATTAAAATCTATATCATTACCATTAATTATTTCTTCTTTTATTAGATTATTATCAATATCTTCTTCATCCAATACTTTTTCAAATATTTCAGGAGGAGTTTCCTGAAATTGATCTAAATTCTCTGTATAATTAACTTCTGAAAGAGAAGGAATTATATTTGATTGTTCTATATTTTCAGAATAATAATTTTGCTGTGTATTAATTTCTTTATCGGAAAACAAAGATTCAAACAATGAGCTTACACCTTCTTTTTGTGACTCTGTTTTAGTTTGAGAATTATTTCTTTCAAGTTTTTTGTTTTTTTGTTTTTGATTTTTTGAGTAAATTGTAAATGCTAACCAAGCCGCTCCAATAAGTATATATAAAAAATCATCCATAAAACTCGATTTTGTGTAAAAATAAATAAAATTACAATATTATAAATATTTAATCAGGCAACGGTAAAAAAAAATCAGTTATCGGTATTAAATTCTGTAACCTATAAGTATTAAGGCTAATAAGGGATAAATCGGAAATAGGGGCAATAAAATTAATAGGATAATTCGGTGGATAATTAGTGGTCATTTGTCGTTTAATCATCATCATTTTAGGCTTATTTAACAGATTTAACTAAATGTTATGTAAAATTTCCAACACCTTTTCTCTTTTCCTTCTAGAAACGGGTACTTCACTACCATCGCTCATAACGATGTAGCCGCCATCATTTCTGATAAAACTTTTAATATACTTTGTATTAACTAAATGAGACTTATGAATCCTTAAGAAATTATGTTCTGAAAGAAGCTCCTCGTTTTCTTTTAAGGTTTTGGATATTAAAATAGGTTTAGAATTTGTAAAAAAGAATCTCGTATAATAATTATCGGATTCACATCTTAAAATATTGTTAATATCTATTATGTGTATTTTTTCGGCAGTTGAAAGAATAATTTTAGATGATTTTTTAATTGGGGATTTAATATTGCTCAATAAAACTTCAAGGTTTTTCTCAATATTTTCTTTTTGTTTTTTGAGTTCAATTTTTTTTACGGCATTTTGTAGCTCATCAGGAATTACCGGTTTGAGAAGGTAATCGAGAGCACTATGCCTGATTGCTTGAATTGCATATTGATCATAGGCGGTAGTAAAAATAATATCGAAATCAGGTTTTTCAATCTTTTCCAATAGTTTGAAACCACTTCCGTCCGGCATTTGAATGTCAAGAAACACCACATCAGTTTTGTGTTTGCTTAATACTTCAATACCTGTTTTCACACAATCAGCTTCGGCAACTACTTCGACTTGCTTGCAAAACATATCTAAAAGTCCTGATAAAACCTCTCTTGATTTTTTTTCGTCGTCAATTATTATTGCTTTTATCATAAAATATCTTCTAAGAACCCCCCAACAAAAATAATAAAAAATTGCAATGTGTGAAATTTAGAGCTAAATAATTTTAATATTCAATATTTCATTTTATGAGTAATTAGGAGAAAGTAAAATTTGAAATTCAATTCAAGGCCTCATATTCATCTCATTAGGTGGGATATACAATAGCTTTATTTTTATATTTTCTATCAATTATCAGAATAAAAAAAAATTAATAACTCTTATAATTAATTATCAAATCAATCCTTGTACCAAGGGCTTCGCCTACCGAATCTTTCAAGTCAGTAATTTTTACCGAGTATTTTTCATCATTACCCTTGTTCATAATATCCAATCGTTGTTTAGTAATCATCATCCCTCTTGATTTCCGTTTCAAGCCTGATTCTTCATTAATTTGTTGAGACTTCTCTCTTCCAATTCCATTGTCTTTTATGGTGCATAAAATACTATTATTGTCGTGTAAATTAAAATCAATATTAATAAACCCTTCTTTTTTACTGTGTAATAATCCGTGAATAATAGCATTTTCAACATAAGGTTGTATAATCATCGGTGGTATTTCAAAAAATTCGTCATCAATATCTCTGCTTATCTTTATTTGATAATCAAACATATCTTCGAATCTTAATTTTTCAATATCCAAATAATATTTTAATGCTTTTATTTCTTCTTTTAGAGGAATTACCGACTCACTTGAATTAGCGAGAATTGAACGCATTAATTGCGAGAATTTTGCAAGATAAAAGATTGCTTTCTTTGTATCATTGGCAATTACAAAACTTTGAATTGAGTTAAGGGAATTAAAAATAAAATGTGGGTTCATTTGTAAGCGTAGGGCTTTTTGTTCAAGATCGAAAAGCTGTTTTTCAAAAAGAAGTACTTTTTTTTCAACTTCGTGTTTTGATTTAACGTGTTTAAATCTTCTGTTAATTAAAAACCATATCAATATTATCATAAAAGTTCCGAAAGAAATTCTAAAAAACCATGTTGTCCACCATGGTGGTTTGATAATAACCGTAATCATTAATTCATCTTCATTCCATATTCCATCATTATTTGATCCCTTTACTTTGAAATAATAGGTACCCGGACTAACTTTTGTGTATTCGGCAAATCGCGTATTCGCATCACGTGCCACCCAATTTTTATCATAATTTTCTAATTTATACTTATACATATTCTTTAAAGGAGATGAGAAATTTAATGCCGAAAATTCAAATGAGAAAAAATTATCGTCATAGTTTAGCCTAATCGTATCGTTATTAAAAACCTCTCGTCCTTGTTCCTCGTTGAATATTTTGAAATTTGTTAAAACCAAAGAAGGTTTGTTTAAATTTGCTTTTATTTTTTCAGGAATAAAATAAGTTAAGCCGTTGGTTCCCCCAAAAAGCAAATATCCGTCACTGCTTTTCAACGAAGCTCCCAAATTAAATTCATTTCCCTGAAGCCCGTCCGAAACGTCATAATTTATAAATTTCTCGTAAAAAGTATTGAATTTTGATAAGCCCCAGTTTGTGCTTATCCACAAATTATTATTTTTATCTTCGAGAATATCGTAAATCAAATTGTGAGGCAAGCCTTTCTCCTTCGAATATGATTTGAACTCACCTTTTCCCCTATCCATATTATTTAATCCGCCATAAACCGTACCTATCCACAATGCACCGAATTTGTCTTCATAAATCGAAAATATTCTATCATCACTAATGCTTAATGGATTTAAGGAATCGTTTTTATATGAAATGAATTTATTACTCTCACTAACAAACTTATTTAATCCACCATCTGTTCCTATCCACAAATTGCTATCACTATCTTCAAAAAAACATCTTATAAGGTTATGACTTAAGCTTTCATTATCCTGAGGATCATTAAAGTAATTTGTAATTTCTCCAGTTCTCGGGTCAATTCTGTTTAATCCGTCGTTTGTGCCAACCCAAATATTACCTAAATAATCTTCAATCAGACAAGTTGTCTTATTATCACATATACAATTCGTATCTAATACCCCATGAGTATAATGAGTAAATATATTGTTTGTATTATCAAATTTATCAAGCCCCGAATGATCTGTTGCAATCCAATAATTACTTTTTTTATCTTTAATTATTGACCTGATATTATTTTCAGCTAAACTATTATTATCGTTAGGATTGTTTTGAATTAGTGAATTTTCGCCGGTATTGATGTTAACAATATTAATGCCTGCGAGAGTAGCAAGCCAATAAACACCTTGTTCATCTTCAATAATCGACCGAATATAATTGAGGCTCTGATTATCGCTATTTTGTAACAATTGTCTATAAACTCGAAACTCGCCTTTGTCCTCATCAATTTTATTCACACCGTTAAATGTACCAATCCATATCGTAGAAGTTCTATCTTCATATATACAAGATATCATATTGCTACTAATGCTTTTTATATCAGAGTTTTTATTAATGTGATGAGTAAACCAACTTGTGTTTTTCTCTCGGATGAATATCCCATTTTCACCTGTTCCAACCCATAGATTACCTGAATTATCTTCAAAAATTGAGGTAATTCTATTTGATTTGATAGAATCTTCACAACAATAATTAACATTAGAAAATGTTTGCTGCGAATTATTTAGCCTATTGAGCCCTTTGTCGGTTCCCACATAAATATTATCATTGTTATCATTGTAAACAAAAAGGATAATGTTTGAACTAATACTGCCCGTATCAGTAGGTATATGATAAAAACGTGTTGACCTGTTATTTTCTTTGTCGAATTTTATTAAGCCGTAATTTGTTGCAATCCAAAGAAAGTCATTATCATCAAAACACATTTTGTTAATAACGTTACTACGAATACCCCGATTATCACCCGGATAATTCAGGTAATTTTGAAAACTTTCGGCTTTCTTATCGAATTCACTTAAACCATGGATTGTACCGATCCATAAATTTTCATTTTTATCTTCGGTAATTGTTGTAATATAATTATCTACTATACTTTGTGGATTATTCTCATTATGTAAATAATGGGTGAATTTTTGCTTCTTCCTGTCGAATTTATTTAAACCTGCGTCGGTTCCAACCCAGATTATTCCTTTTTTATCCTCATAAAGTGCATTGATGGTTTGGCCGCTCAAACCATTACTTTTATTATAAACATAAAACTTATAACCATCATATTTATTTAATCCGTCCCAGGTTCCAAACCAAAGATATCCGAGTTGATCTTGCAATATGCAAAACACCGAATTTTGGGATAAACCTTTTTCAATCTTAATATTTTCGGTTGTTATTCTGTTGAATGTAATTTGCTCTAATTCTTGAGAAAAAATTGATTTACTAAAAAAGTAAATAAGTATAACTAAAAGCCAAATTTTTCGAATACTCATTGAATTATTTGAAGTTAAAATCAATCTTTTATTTCCCATTTCTCCGATGTTCTTAAATTTTTTTTTAGTTATTGCTATTAGAATTATCCAAATATTCGTCTAAAAAGTGATTTCTTTTTGGGTTTATTGTATTTTTTTGATTGTCGTTTGGTAATTTTCATTTGTTGTTTCGTGTCGTCTTTTTGCATTTTTAAATGCCTTTTCACCCCGGTTTCATAAACTTTTGAGTCTTTTTTTGCAGCTTTTTCAGCAGCTTTTTCATATTTTTTCTGCTTTCTAATTGCTGTTGAGGGTTTACAAGCCTGATTAATTGAAAGCATGCAAATTAAAATAAATAATACAAATTTGGTTATTTTCATTATTTTAAATTTTAAGCAAGATAATACAATTATTCCTAATGAAGTTTTCATTTCTAAAAACGTTAAAAATGAATTTAGCATTGCCTAATCGCCGTTTTAATTATTTTTATCATTAAGAAAATCTTATCATATAATTGATGGTTAAACTATTAATTCAATTAATGCCGCCCCAAAGCTTTTGGTTGACTCTCCTCAATTACTCCAAATATTTCAGTATAATTTACAATGCTCTTAAGTTAAATTAATGTTTTATTAATCAGAACTAATTATCTTTGCCTAATAATTTCTGTTCAGTTAAAATATGCATGAGAGAGAAAAAAATAAGAAATCAGCTTTAAAAGTTATTGAAGGAGTTGAACATCCCTCACCAATAAATAAGGAAGCAGTTAATAAATTTATTAGAAAAAAAATTTCATTACTTAATGCTGATGAATATGTAAAAGGTATTTTAGAGAAAAACCGTACAATATTAAGCCAAGCAATAACATTGGTTGAAAGCTCCTTACCTCAACATCATAAAATTGCTCAAAAAATTATTGAAAAATGCCTTCCCCATGCTGGGAACTCAATACGAATAGGAATAACAGGGACTCCCGGTGTAGGGAAAAGTACTTTTATTGAATCTCTCGGTGTTTTATTATCAGCGCAAAACCGAAACATTGCGGTTCTTGCGATTGATCCTAGTAGCATGAAGAGTAAAGGAAGTATTCTTGGTGATAAAACACGAATGGAAGATCTTTCCACAAAAGAAAATGTTTTCATAAGGCCGTCCCCCTCTGCAGGTTCACTCGGTGGTGTTGCCCGAAAAACAAAGGAAATAATTATTTTATGCGAAGCATCAGGTTTCGATACTATTTTCGTGGAAACTGTAGGAGTTGGGCAATCCGAAATAGCCGTTCATTCAATGGTTGACTTCTTTTTATTACTCATGCTTGCAGGAGCAGGTGATGAATTGCAAGGAATTAAAAGAGGAATTATGGAAATGGCAGATGCTATAGTCATTAACAAAGCTGATGGCGATAATATCAGCAAGGCAAAATTGGCTAAAAGAGAATTTCAAAATGCATTACATCTTTTTCCTCCCACCGAATCGACATGGATTCCGAAAGTAAAGCTTTGTTCCTCAATCACAAAAACCGGAATCACACAAATTTGGGAGATGATTCTTGATTATATTGAACTTACAAAATCAACTAAGTTTTTTACTGAAAATCGCCTCAGACAAGAAAAAAACATAATGTTTGCAACAATCAACCAAACTCTTAAAGATAATTTTTA
>CAZBSL010000079.1:1584-5180 GCA_964494265.1 uncultured Bacteroidales bacterium | reverse complement strand
AAGAAAAAAACATAATGTTTGCAACAATCAACCAAACTCTTAAAGATAATTTTTACTCCAATAATAATATTTCTAAAATTATTCCCGAACTTGAAAAAGAAGTTCTTTCAGGCAAAATAAGTGCCTACATCGCTGCACAAAAACTTTTTGATAAATATTTTGATCAGATAACTCGGTAGGAACGCTGAGAAGAATTATTTTTAACTTTTAATTTTTTCGCCTTTTTTTGGAAAAATAATTGATGCAATAATACTTATTCCTAAAATTGCAACAACTAAAAATAATGAATGTTTAGTCTCAAAACCGATTTGTTCTAACCAATCATGTGCAAGGATTTTTATTCCGATAACCGTCAGTAGAATAGCAAGGCCTTCCTTCAGATAATGAAAATAATTGATAACATTCATTAAAACAAAAAACAATGATCGCAAACCGATGATTGCAAAAACATTAGAAAAGAAAACAATGTAGGGGTCTTTTGTAACGGAAAATATCGCCGGAACCGAATCAATTGCAAAAAGTACATCAGTAAATTCGATGACTATCAATACTATAAATAAGGGAGTAATAAATAACTTACCATGGTTTCTAACCCAAAACTTTTTCCCGACATATTTTGGATAAACAGGAAAATATTTAGACATAAATTTAACGATGGTGTGCTTTTCAGGATTAATTTTCTCTTCTTTATTTCTGTTAGCAAACATTTTAATACCCGTGAAAACCAATAAAACACCAAAAATGTATAATATCCATGAAAAATGTTGAATTAAAGTCGAACTTAAAAAAATAAATAGAAACCTCATTACGATTGCACCAAGAATCCCCCAAAATAAAACCCTGTGATAATACATTTTTTCCACACCAAAGGCACTAAATATCAAAATCATAACAAAAACATTATCAATTGACAAAGCATATTCGATTAAATAACCGGTAAGATATTCAAGTCCAAGGTTTTCATTGTAAATAACAATAGCCTCATTATAGGGAACTGACTCAAGATTAATCGGATGCTGAAAAACAGTAGCAAGATGTTTAATGTCATCAAGGTTTTTGGCTCCATGAATTAAATTTCCGAAATTCGAAATAAAAAAATAAAATCCAATTGAAATTCCAACCCAAACAATTGTCCAAAGCATTGCTTCTTTGAATGAAACAATATGATTTTTTTTATTAAGAATCCCCAGATCAATAAAAAGGATTGATAATATTAAAATTATGAATAATGAAAATACTATTGTTTCGTTTGGGTTCATAATTTTATAGTAAAATTGTTGGCAAAAGTAAATAAAGAATTAAAAAAGGAGATAATTAAATTTTAATTAACGAAATATTTCTTTTTTTTTTAAATTTGGGGTCTAATTAAAAATGATAATTTTAAATTTATGAAAAATAATATTGAAATGAATCCTAATCCTTTAGTTCAGTATCTGAACAAATTACCTCAGGATTTCACAAAAGCGGACTTAATCAAATATATAGAAGATAATAACATTGAAATGGTCAATTTTAGGTATGTCGGATGGGATTCCAGATTAAAAACCCTGAATTTCATTATAAACGACAAAGAACATTTAGATACACTTTTAAGCTCCGGCGAAAGAGTTGACGGTTCAAGTATTTTTTCGTTTGTTGAAGCAGGGTCAAGTGATTTATATGTAATTCCAAGATATAAAACAGCTTTCTTAAACCCATTTAGCGAAATCCCGAGTTTAGATATTTTATGTTCATATTATAATAAAGACGGCGAACCTTTAGTAAGTTCACCTGAAAACATATTAAGAAAATCTCATGAAGTTTTAAAAGAAAAAACCGGCTTAACTTTCGAGGTTATGGGTGAACTTGAATATTACCTTATCTGCGAAAAAGATATGCTATTTGAAGCTGATGATCAGCGAGGTTACCATGAATCAGCTCCTTTTTCAAAATGGGGAGAATTTAGAACCGAGGCAATGCAAGCTATAACCCAATGCGGTGGAAAAATTAAATACGGGCATGCTGAAGTAGGGAATTTTAGTGTCGGCGATTTGGAATACGAACAAAATGAAATCGAATTTTTAACAACCAACCTTGAAGATGCCGCCGATCAATTGGTAATTGCAAAATGGATACTTAGGACACTTGCCTATGATTATGGAGCTACTATTACTTTCGCTCCCAAAATTACTGTCGGAAAAGCCGGAAGCGGATTACATATTCATACAAAATTGTTTAAAGACGGGAAAAGTGTAATGGTTGAAAACGGAAAGCTTAGCGATACTGCAAAAAAAGCTATTGCAGGATATCTTGATCTTGCTTCTTCTTTGACAGCATTCGGAAATACAAATCCTACTTCCTATTTTAGATTAGTACCTCATCAGGAGGCTCCTACAAATATTTGTTGGGGCGACAGAAATCGTTCGGTATTGGTAAGAGTGCCTTTGGGTTGGTGTGGAAAAAATGACATGATAAGTCATGCAAATCCTAATGAGAAACCTTCGAATAAAGATTTTTCAGATAAACAAACTGTTGAGTTCCGTTGCCCTGACGGTTCGGCTGATATTCATTTATTACTTGCGGGTTTATGCGTTGCTGCTCGTCATGGGCTGGAAATGAAAGACGCTCTTGAGTATGCCGAAAAAACTTATGTTAATGTGAATATTTTTGAAGAAAAAAATAAGGCAAAGCTTGAAGAACTCTCTCAATTACCCACTTCATGTTATGAATCCGCCGAATGTCTTGAAAAACAAAAAGATATTTATACTAAATTCGATGTTTTCTCAGAGGGAATGATAGATTGGATAGTAAAATATCTTAAAGAATTTAAAGACAAAAATATTAGAGAAGAAATAGAAAATGATGAAGAAAAAATAATGAGCCTTGTAAATAAATTCTTCCATTGCGGGTAATAAAGGCTATGGTAATACAATGGAAATACAATGGAAATACAATTGAAAAATAATAGTGAATAGTTATTAACTTTTTATCTGATAAAACTTGAAATAAATCCGATTAATCTCTTTTTTTCCTGAAGAAATTAATTAATTTTTCAGAACAATCTTTTTCTAACACTCCCGATACAACTTCTGTTTTCGGATGTAAAAGGTTTTTATAAATTTTTGTAAATCCTTTTTTATCGTCATCGGCACCATAAACAATTTTTCCAATTTGCGACCATGCCGCAGCCGAAGCACACATTGCACAAGGCTCGAGGGTAATGAATAATGTACATTCATTGAGATATTTGCTTCCCAGAAAATTTGCTGCAGATGTTATTGCCTGCATCTCGGCGTGGGCAGTAGCATCATTTAAAGTTTCGCAAAGATTATGAGCACGCGCAATTATTTTATTATTACTAACAATTACTGCTCCTATCGGAACTTCATTTTTTTCAAGAGCCTTTTGTGCTTCTTTCAAAGCTTCTTTCATAAATGATTCATCTGAAAATATGCTTAATTTCATTTTCTATAATATTTGGTTTAACTTTATAAATCAGTATTTTTCGCTCGATATTTGATATTTTTTTTCGTTTACTATTTAATTATCCTTTGAATTGAAAAAAAAATGATATCACGTTTCACTCATTGAATTATCCTTTTTTGAAAACAATATTC
>CAZBSL010000079.1:0-1484 GCA_964494265.1 uncultured Bacteroidales bacterium | reverse complement strand
AAAAAATGATATCACGTTTCACTCATTGAATTATCCTTTTTTGAAAACAATATTCCAATAATCATTACTATTGCAGCAACAATAAACGCAGGAATAAACGATGCTTTGGGTTCAAATTTTTCGGGATTGATAATTCCAAAAATAAAGAAGGCCAAATTCACTAAAAAACCGGATAAAATACTTGAAATTGCAGCAAATCGATATCCATAAACATCCTTTTTAATAAATGCTAATAATGTTATAGGTACAAATATTACAATTGTTCCTATTCCGACAACCATTAAATCAACGATTTTTGGGAAAATAAGTGATAAAAGCATCCCAATAATTCCAAAAACGAAAGTTGCAATTCGAATTTTAGCTTGAGTGAATTTCGCAGAACTTATTTTTTTTTCTTTTCGCCAACCAAGAAAATCTTTAACCGCCGAAATCGAAATAATATTCAAAAAACTATCACCCGATGACATTAAAGCTGCTAAAAGTCCGACTACCCCAAAGCCAAGAACAAATTCATTGCAATGTTTTTCAAGAAATAAAAAAGCAACATATTTAGGCTCAATTTCGGTTTCGGTCGAAATACGAAATGCCATCCCAACCAAGGGAAATATAATATAAAAAGGGAGCATTCCTAATCCGGAAATAATGCTGACCCTTTTTGCTGTTTTCTGGTTTTTTGCAGCAAGCATTCTTTGCCAGATATCCATCCTGACTAAAACAGAGGGTGCGAGAAAAATTGGTAATCCAATCAAAAAAAGTAATCCGTAAAAGGTTCCATTAAGCATTTCTTTTGGCAATTCATCCAATAATTTCAGTGCATTTGTATCAATATAAATACCCAGAATAAAAATCAGAATTATCATAATCAGGATTACGATAAATTGTAGCATATCAGTCATAATTACTCCCGATAAACCTGCAAATGCTGTGTAAGTAATTACCACAATGCATGAAATTATAGCAGCAGTTTGATAACCAATATCGAAAGCAAATTTTAATAATGATGCCATTCCAACAAACTGGGCAGCAAGAAGAAAAAAGAAAATACATATATTAATCCCACTAACTGATAAGGAAAATACTTGAGAATATAGCGAACCTGCTTGTTTTACGTATTTTTTATTTAAGAAATGAGGAAAAGAATAAATATTTTGCACTACGCCGATGGTATGAATTTTTTTTGCAAAAAACGATAAAATAAAAAACCCTATAACATAAGCTATTCCAATTCCGATTGCCGCAAAGCCAGATTCATAACCTATTGCCATCAACCCGATTGATGCACCACCTCCAACAAACGTAGCCAAAGTTGTAAACACAAGAGGAAGAGTTCGTGTGTTGCGGTTGTTGACAAGATATGTTTCCAAATCAAGTGATTTTACATGTTTAACTGTAAGATAAACAATCAAAATCAGGTAAATAAGTATCCAAAAAACAAACCAATTCATAATTTCAAATCTCTTTCAAAAATAATTTTTTTTAATTTA
>CAZBSL010000078.1:0-12278 GCA_964494265.1 uncultured Bacteroidales bacterium | reverse complement strand
ATTCCAAACAGTCGAACAATAAAAAACAAAGCAATCCAAAACCTGAAATCATTTACTATTGAAAAGAATGTATTTGTCGAGTATTTTTGCATTGTTATTTTATAACAGAACTAAAAATATCTGATTAGCTAAATCAATATGATTTCTTAATATGATAGATTACGGAAAAATTAATAGTATTATACAAAAGATCCTGAAGCCCCGCCTGATACCCGATTCTAAAATCAAAATGCTTTGCGTTTTTGCTGATATGAAAACGATAAACAATTGGTTTGTCAAGATTTTGGCAATAACCCAAATATCCGGCAACAGCATTGCTTATTGAAAACTTTTTTGTGTTAATATCCGCTCCAAAACCAAATAAAAAAGCATCGTTCTGACGATGACTGACTGAATAGGTTTGCCATGAATAAAATCCGGCCATCCCGAAAACATTGATATTTTCAATTCTTTTAGATTTCGTTAAAATCTTTTTCCCAAACGAGAGATCGAAAAAATATCCCGGTGTATCGGTAAATCTTGCAGCCGTAAATTTGCCGCCGGAAGCCGTTTTGCAAGCTAATCTCAAAGCAATGTCGGGTAAATTTTTATGGTTTTTTAATATTTGAACAATCGTTGAAAAATACAGATCACCTACAGCAAATCCCTCGCCTTCTAATTTAAAGGTCTTTCTTTTATAACGTAAACATGTATCCATTGAAAAATATTCAACCGGAACCATATAAAATTCAATGGCAATCTTATTATTTGCAAAAGGGAGATATAATCGCGAAAAAAGATTAAAAGTTTTGTCGTGTTTCGAAAAATGATTTTGCTGACTTAGTTCAAATTCAATGCGGTTTTCAATTATTCCCTTTTTAATTTCAGGAACAGGCAGAGCATTTGGCCCCATAAATCCCGGTGAAATCACAATATATCTGCTCCAATGTGTAATTCCATCCCAATTTCTGTTTGGATCGGAATCAATTGGAGGATCAGATTGTGAGTAACAATTATAACTAAATATCAGAGATAGTAAAAGTGAAAATATTGTTTTGAAAAATAAGTTTTTTCCAATCATTCCTGATACAATTATTAAAGTTTAAATGATTAATGCACAAAAATAATTACTTTTTGAAAATATACATCAATTAGTTCTTATCAATACTCAAATCATTATCTTTGCGTTAATTTTTGTATTATGATTTTTTAATTCATAAAGAAAATGATTTAATACAATATAGAAAAATTCATTAATGAAAAAAACAGCATTACTCAGTTTCGGAATCATTTTGTTATCATTTATGTCTTTCGCTCAGGCAAATGTAAAAGATTCTACAATTGTTATTCCTTCAATTTATGGTGAATTTGCCTATCAGTTCCCAGGTGGTAAACTTGTCAATGAATTTTCAAGCAATGGAAATGTCGGCGGGGGTTTTATGATAAAAACAAAGAATAATTTTGTTTTTGGCCTCGAGTATAATTATTTATTTAGTAATGATGTTAAAAACGAAAGTACTTTATTAAAAGATATTTCTACATCTCAGGATTATGTAATCAGCTCTGCTGGAACTTATGCCGATATTCACATGTATGAAAGCGGAACTTTTCTTTCTGCAAAATTCGGAAAAGTTTTCAATATCCTGTCGCCCAATAAAAATTCCGGTATTTTACTGCTTGGTGGACTCGGTTTCTTTCAGCACAAAATAAGGATAGATGTTGCAGATAACAATGCCTATAATCTTGATGGTGATTATAAAAGAGGATACGACAGAATGACTTACGGGCCCGGTATCAGTGAGTTTATAGGTTATGTTTATTATGGAAATTCAAGATTGGTTAATTTCTTTTTCGGCTTTGAATTCGTGCAGGCATGGACAAAAAACAGGCGTGATTTTAATTTTGATACTATGAGCAAAGACAATTCAAATCATTTTGATACGCTTTCAGGTTTTAAGGTCGGATGGATTATTCCATTATTTAATAGAACACCAAGAGATTTCTATTATTATTAATCGCTTTGTTGAGATGAGATTTTTGTACTTTTTTGTAATCAAATCATATTCTTTTCTGATTTATTTCTCGGGTTTTTTTAACAAAAAGGCAAAACAATGGACAAAGGGAAGAAAAAATATACTGGATTCGATAAAATCTGAAGTTAAATCCGGTGAAAAATTAGCGTGGTTTCATACGGCTTCGCTTGGCGAATTTGAGCAGGCACGTCCTTTAATTGAAGGATTTCGAAAGAATTATCCCGACTTTAAAATATTTTTAACTTTCTTTTCGCCTTCGGGTTATGAGATTCGTAAAAACTATTCGGGAGTCGATTATATTTTTTACCTTCCTTTAGATACACCGAGAAATGCAAAAAGGTTTGTGGAGATTGTTGATCCGCAAATTGTATTTTTTGTAAAATATGAATTTTGGTATAATTTCCTCAGAGTTCTAAAAAATAAGGGAAAAACTGTTTTTATTGTTTCAGGAATTTTTCGCAAGGAACAGCATTTCTTTAAATGGTACGGATCATGGTTCAGGAAAATATTAAAAATGATCACTTTCTTTTTTGTTCAAAACCATGAATCGAAAGAATTGCTTAAAACAATAGGCATTGAAAATGTCGAAATTAGTGGCGATACACGATTCGACCGCGTGTTTGAAATAGCTCAAAGCAAAAAGTCTTTTCCTCTCGTTGAAGCATTTAAAAATGATTCGGATATATTTCTCGGTGGTAGCACATGGCCGGCTGATGAGGAACTTATTATTTCTTTGATAAATAAAAAAACAGGAAAATTAAAATTTATTATAGCACCTCACGAAGTTCATAAAGAGCGAATTAGATCATTGAAAGAAAAATTTCTTGAAAACGTATTACTGTTTTCTGATGTAGTTTCAGGTAAAATTGAAAAAGAAGAAATTAAGAATTCAAAAATACTGATAATTGATAGTATTGGGATTTTATCACATCTTTATCAGTATGCAAAATTTGCTTACATTGGTGGTGGCTTCGGAGTGGGAATTCATAATATTTTAGAAGCAGTAACCTTTGGGAAGCCTGTTTTTTTCGGACCAAAATATAGAAAATTTCAGGAAGCTAATGATCTGATCAATTTGGGTGCTGCTTTTTGTGTCCACAACGATTTAGAGTTAATTAAAAATGTAGAAGCGTTTTTGGAGAATACCGAGAAATATGATAAATGCTCTAAAATCTGTAAAAATTATGTTCTTGATGAAAAAGGTGCTACCGATATTATTCTAAAAAAGACGAACTCTGTTATTTGAAACCTGCATCAGGCACTTTTAATCAATTTTTGCCGAATAATCGTAGATTGATTTTGTGGGATAAATACAAATCGGAATATCCGACAAATTAAGCATTTGCTGTGCAAAGGGTCCTTTCCAGATATTTGTAAACCTTAATTCTTGCTCCGACATCGTAATAATCAAGCCTGCATCAACTTTTTTTGCGTATTGTGACAATGATTCGGGAATATTTCTTGCTTCCATTGATTCGACCACGAAATCAAGTTTTTCGCTTTCAAAATATTCGCCTGTTTGTTTTGAATATGTTAATATTCTGTCTTTTATTGCATCAATTGAAGAATAGAACAATGCTAAAATATAAATTTCAGAATTAAAAAGCTTAGCTAAATAAGTTGTAAAAGGCACTTTTTGACGCGTTTGTAGTGTGCTGTCCATCGGAATAACAATTCTTTTGAAACTCTTTTCCGGATCAGCATTTTTGCGAATGGAAATAACCGGCAATAAAGTTTTTGTTACAATTTTTGCTGCATTGCTTCCGATTTTTATGTTTTTTGATTTACCTGAACCATGTGTTCCAATAATAATTAATGAGGCCTTACTCTCTTTTACTTCTTTTCCAATTTCCTTAAAAATAACCCCACTTCTGATTTTATATTCAATTTTTGATTTAGGTAACTCCTTTTGATATTTTTCTGTTAATTCAATAAGTTTTTTAATTGCTTCACTTTTACCTAATCGTAATTCTGTGGCCGAGCTATTAGAATTTTCTATCCATAAAAGAATAATTTCTGAATTATCCTTTTTCGCAATAGCCATGGCATGTTCGAGGGCATTAATCGAACATTCTGAGAAATCAATTCCGACAATGATTTTTTTCATATTCGAATCTTTTTAAGTTTTAAGTGCAACGCATTAATTAATAGACTTTTTTAAACAAAAATAATTAGATTGTTTATGTAAAATAAACTTAAATCTAATGTTAAAAATTTCATTTATAAAAGTACTAATAAAATGCTTTAGAAAAACATATCTGATAATTTCTTTTTTAAATTTTTCAAATTCATTGCTTATAAAACTATTTTATATGGTTTTTTATTTCATAAGCTGATGTTTTTTTTGTTTTTTAATTCCTACAAAATAGATCCCAATAAATATTAAAATTCCTGCTATTATGTTATTCATATACAGTTTTTCACCTCTAAAAATCATGGCTATAATGGTGGCTATGATAGGTTGGGAATAAATATATACACTAACAACTGTCGGGCTTAGCGTCCGTAATGAATAATTATTTAGCAAATAAGCAATTATTGTAGTTCCAAAAACAACATACAATAAAGACAGCCAAATATTTAAGGGTATAAGCTCCCAATTTGTTTCCATAAAGTCATTGAAACAAAAAGGTGAAGTCAACAGAAATCCGAAAATAAACAGCCATTTTAGAAGTGTTATAGGTTTGTATTTTAATGCTAAAGGTTTAATTAATACAAGATATAGGGAATAGGAAGTTCCTGCTATGATTGTCAATAAATTGCCGACAAATGTATCTGATTCAAGAGATATTCTGCCTTCATTTAAAATAAGTATTATTGCTCCGCCAAGGCCGAGAGTAAGCCCGATGATTTTATTTTTTGTGATACTTTCTCTAAGCAGAAATATTGAAAGCACTAAAACAATTATGGGTGTTGAGGTGAAAATTAAGGAAGAATTTATTGCGGTAGTTAAATTTAAGCCTTCAAAAAATAATATTTGGTTGAAGGCAACTCCACAAGCTGCACAAATTAAAAGTTTCAAAAGATCCTTTTTTTTGACTTTTTCTTTAATAAAAAAACTGTGAAGCATCCAAAATACTATTGCTGCCAAAAAGGTTCTTATAAAAATTATCGCCCTCGGCTGGAGATAATCAGGCATAATTCCTTTAGCAATAACATAGTTTAATCCAAAAATAAGATTAGCAGAAAATAAGGCTATATGTGCTTTTATAATTTTGTTCAAAAACAAATTCTTAATTTCTTACAAATATATGTACATGATTGCTAATTATGAAATAAAATTTCACCAAATTCAGGAAATAGAAATTGGGTATTACAATTTTTGTACTTTTAAAAATTATTTAAATTCATTATGAGTATAATTTCCCCAAAAAATAAAATAATTAATCTTATTACTCCTTGTTTATATATTCTATTTCTAATCTTTTTTAATTCAGATAATTGTCGCTCACAATCCAACAACATAATTGACAGCCTCACTAAAATTATAACTTCTGCTGATCAGAATTCATTGCCGATTGATAAAAGGGAAGATATTTATAATCAATTAGCAAATATTTATGAAGTCGTTTCTCCCGAAAAAAGCATTGAACTTTATAATAAATCCCTTGAAATAGCTATAGAACAAAATGATTTACAAAAGCAAGCTAAAATTTTAAAAAATATTGGCAGCGTTTATCTGCTTAAATTAATCAATTATAATAAAGCTCTTGAATTTTATAATAAATCATTAAATATCAGCATAAAAGCCAATGATAAGAATGCTATGGCAGCCTGTTATAACAATATCGGAGTTACCTATAATAGAATGGGGCAATATGATAAGGCAATTGAAAATCAGCTTTTTCAATTAAAGATTAATGAAGAAAGCGGTAATAAAAAGGGGATTGCAATTTCAAATAGTAATATTGGAAATATTTATAATAGTTTGAATGAAAATGGTAAAGCCCTTGAATACTACCTTAATTCACTTAGGATTTCTAATGAAATCAGTGATACTAATGCGATAGCAAATGCTTTAATAAATATTGGTGTAATTTATCAGGAAATTGACAGCAATGATATAGCCCTTGAATATCATCACCAAGCTTTAAAATTGAAAAGAATTTTAAACGATAAAATAAATGTTGCAAACACACTAAGTAACATAGGTTTGATTTATTTAAAATTCAAGCAAGTTGAACAATCGTTTGATAATTTTTCACAGGCTTTAGAGATTTACGAGGAAATCAAGTTCAACTATGGAATTTCATTGTCATTGTTAAATATTGCTTCGGTTTATGCTGAAAAAAAACAAATAAAAAAGGCAAAAGCATCATTTTCCGAGGCCTTAACAATTGCAAAAGACATTGAAGCTAAACCCCTTATCCAGAATATTTATTATAATCTTTTTGTTCTTTTTCAAGACAATAAGTTTTATAAGGAAGCTTTAGATTATCGTATTCTGTATTCATTAGTAAAAGACAGTCTCTATACAACTGAAATTCACCAGCAAATAGCCGAATTACAAACCAAATACGAAACTGAAAAAAAGGAAAATGAAATAAATAATCTAACGAAAGAAAAAGAAATCAGAGGCTTAAAGATTAGTCAGCAAGAATCAATGATTTCACAGCAACGCATCCAAACTTACTCGCTTATATTTTTACTTTTTTTGTTAGGCGTTTCAGCTTATTTATTATTTGCTCGCTATAAATTGCGTCAAAAAAACTTTCAAAACGAACTTGAAAAAAACAATTTAATAATCGAACAAAAACTCCTGAGAACTCAAATGAATCCTCATTTTATTTTTAATTCCTTAAATTCTATTCAAAGTTTTATTTCTGAGAATGAGGCATTTCTTGCCGAATCGTATTTATCAAAATTTGCACTTCTGATGAGAAATATTCTTGATAATTCCCGAATGGAGTTTATTCCGATTGAAGATGATATTAGTAC
Organism: uncultured Bacteroidales bacterium; assembly: GCA_964494265.1. Classification (GTDB taxonomy): domain Bacteria; phylum Bacteroidota; class Bacteroidia; order Bacteroidales; family JAEINX01; genus JAEINX01. The sequence goes on along the minus strand of CAZBSL010000078.1, from coordinate 5,328 downwards.
TTTGGGATTATATTTGGAATTAGAGAAGCTTCGTTTTAATAATAAGTTTGATTTTAATATTATTGTTGACCCGAAAATTGTTACAGATTTTACATTAATACCGCCAATGCTTATACAGCCTTTTGTTGAAAATGCAATTTTGCATGGAATCATGTATAAAGAATCCAAAGGTTTAATTGAAGTTATCTTCAAACTTTTGGATAATACTATACGTTGTATAATTAAGGATGATGGAGTAGGCCGAGAAATAGCGATGGAAAAAAAGAAAATGAATTCATCGAAACGTAAATCTCTCGGGCTTCAGGTTACAAAAGAAAGACTCGAACTATTAAACGAGAAGCGAAAAGTAAGTATTTCAATAAAAATCATTGATCTTAAAGATGAAACAGGAAAAGCCGCAGGTACACAAGCTGAAGTAATTATTCCTTTTGAGGAATCCTGATCTTGCTTTTATAAAAATCTTGAGAAACAAATAACACAAAATTAATTTTATGTTTATAAAAAAATATTTATTTTTGAATTATATTTTAGCGATATGATTAGATCTGTAATTATTGATGACGAAGAGAAGGGGAGAAATACTTTAAGGAATTTTCTTACAAAGTATTGTAATAATATTTCAGTTGTTGCTGAGGGTGATTGTGTAAAATCAGGGCTTGAAAAAATATCAAGTTCTAATCCTGATTTGGTTTTTCTTGATATTCAAATGCCTGATGGCACAGGTTTCAATCTTCTTGAACAAATAAAGGAAATTAATTTTAAGGTAATCTTTGTAACTGCTTATGATCAATATGCCTTAAAAGCTTTTAAGTTTAGTGCAATCGATTATTTATTAAAACCCATTGATCCTGAAAAATTAATAGATGCTGTAAATAGATTATCAGATATTGAGGACATTAAATCAATTAATAATAAATTAGAAGTACTGGTTGGAAACAAAAATCGTTTCGAAAAAATTGCCTTACCGACGGTTAACGGCGTTCATCTGGTAAAAATAAAAGATATTATCAGGTGTGAGTCCGATAGTAATTATACAACCATTTTCCTTGCAAGCGGAAAGAAAATTCTTGTAACAAAAACTCTAAAAGAATACGATGAGATGCTTACACCAATGCACTTCTACAGAGTTCATCAATCACATTTAATAAATCTTGCTTTTGTTGAAAAATACCATAAAGGCGAAGGAGGTTTTGTTATTATGGAAGATGGTTCGGAAATTGAAGTTGCACGAAGACGAAAAGAAGGATTTCTTTCGGAATTGATTAGGTTTTGATTACAAATCTGCGATCGTTTTAAATATATAAAACCAAAACTCAAAATTTTATTTATCAAAATTAAGCTTGAATTTATAATATGAGGAAGTTTCTATCAATCAGCACAGTATTTTTCTTAATAATTATTCTTTTTTCCTGTAAACAAAAAAGCACATACAAAAAACAAGAAATCAAAGATAAAATTATGGCCGTACTAATCGAGCAGGAAAAAAACTGGAATAAAGGAAATATTGAAAAGTATATGGATGGTTATTCTCGTTCCGATTCTTTAAGATTTGCTTCTGGTGGCAATGTTCGATATGGCTGGGAAAAAACTTTAGAAGGATACAAAAACTCCTATCCGGATAAATCAATCATGGGTAAACTAACATTCTCAGAAATTGATATTAAGGTGATTTCTGAAAACGATGCATTAGTTTTCGGAAGATGGAAATTGCATAGAGAAAACGATAATCCGGAGGGATTATTTACGCTTCTTTTTCAAAAAACTAAGGATGCTTGGCGAATCGTTCATGATCACACCTCTTCATTAAAATAGAAAGCTTCGAAAAGATAATTTTTTTTATTATTTAACATACTTGGATATTACTTCAAGTAAGTCATCTCTTTTTACGGGTTTTGATAAAAACTCATTTGCACCAAGATCAAGTACCTTTTCCTTTTGTCCTACCCATGCATAAGCTGTTTGAGCAATAATTGGTAAATCAGGCCTCAATTTTCGAATTTCTTTTATGGCATCAAGGCCGGTCATTTTGGGCAATTTCAAATCCATTAAAACAACATCAATATTTGGATTGTTTTTACAAAATTCAACTGCTTGTAGGCCATCAGTTGTTATTTTTACTTCAGCATGCGTAAGTTTCAATAAGGCACTAAAGAACATATAATTATGCTCAACATCTTCAACAATCAATATTAGTTTCCCTTGCCAGTTTGGATATTTTGCAGAATTTTCCATAACACATTATTTAAATTTTTGACACTAATTCCTTGATTTTTAAGAATCGATTTTTTTTCAAAAGTAATAAAAATTTTAAAATAATCTTAGTAAAAGTAAATATTTTCAGAGCAACTAATAAATTAATTTGTCAAAAGCACAACTTAGTCCATTTTGTTCTTTTGAAAGAAATTATTTTAGCGTCAAATTCAAGGTTAAAACTCATCAATTTCAACGCTTTACTTTAGGTTCTATAAATTTTTTAATATCTGTCAATCGCATTCAAATCTTTGAAAGCAATTTTTAATCTTTCGATAACAGATGTTTCGCCTGCACGCAACCACTTTCGCGGATCATAATATTTTTTATTGGGTTTGTCTTCGCCTTCGGGATTTCCAATTTGTCCTTGTAGAAAATCATTATATTTTTCCGAATAATTTTTCACGCCATCCCAAAAAGCCCATTGAGTATCAGTATCAATATTCATTTTAATTACACCATAAGTAATTGCTTCACGAATTTTTTCCTGCGGTGAACCTGATCCACCATGAAAAACAAAACTTACAGGATTTTCGGGTGTATTAAATTTTTCCTGAATATATTTTTGAGAATTATTCAAAATTATTGGTTCCAACTTTACGTTTCCGGGTTTATATACACCATGAACATTTCCAAAAGCAGCAGCAATTGTAAATCTATGACTGATTTTGCTTAATTCTTCATAAGCATAAGCAACCTCCTCTGGTTGAGTGTAAAGCCTTGAGCTATCGATGTCTGTATTATCAACTCCGTCTTCTTCACCTCCGGTTATTCCAAGTTCAATTTCAAGTGTCATACCTATTTTGCTCATACGTTGAAGATATTTTTTACTTATTTCAATATTTTCTTCAATCGGTTCAGCCGAAAGGTCAAGCATGTGAGAGCTAAACAATGGTTTCCCAAACTCTTTAAAATGTTTTTCACCTGCATCTAAAAGTGCATCTATCCATGGTAAAAGTTTTTTAGCTGCATGGTCAGTATGAATAATTACCGGAATTCCATAAAATTCGGCAAGCTGATGGATGTGCTTTGCACCGGAAATGGCACCCTGAATCTGAGCAATTTCATTATTTAATGCTTTGCCAGCATAAAATGCAGCCCCCCCACTCGAAAACTGTATTATTATTGGTGAATTCACTACTTTTGCTACTTCTAAAGTTGCGTTTATTGAATCCGTACCAACAACATTTACAGCAGGTAAGGCGAATTTATTTTCTTTTGCAATCGCAAATATTTTTTGAATATCATCTCCGGCTACAAAACCCGGTTTAATTGTATTTGAAATTTTTTCTGACATGATATAATATTTTATGTTATTCTATATTTTTAAATAAAATTCAAAATTAGAAATATTTTTTATTATTATGGTTGAATACACTAAACTTTATCATTGTATTTTCTGATTTTAATTAAAGTGATTTATTAACTTTGCAGCCAAAATGGCTCCGTAGTTCAACTGGATAGAATATCTGACTTCGGATCAGAGGGTTGGGGGTTCGAGCCCCTCCGGAGTCACATTGATAATAAAACGGTTACACTTATTTCTAAAGGGTAGCCGTTTTTCATTTGCACAGGATTTGCACAAAACACACCTTGATTTTAAGTTTTTTAATATTTTCAAGCATGCTGCTAATATAGCAATTTTTTTAATTCTGTATCAAAAAAATGAGTTAAAAACACAAAATAAATTTAAACAATTTCTTAAAATCATTAATCTTTTTTCAATTCTTACTATTTTTTGATTGAAAAAAACTATATTTGTAATCTTGATTCAGAAATATTTCAAGGAAAGAAAACCTAACTAAAAATTACTATTATGAAAAAAATTTACAAAATAGGGTTTCTGATTTTTGCCCTAATCATATCACAACAAATTTTTCCACAAAAGGAAAACACAAAAGGCCCTTTAACAGGTGAACAACAAATTGAACTTTCGGAAGGTTATAGTTTTATATCCTCACGAATTATTGCCCCAGATCCGGATATGTTGGTGGTTTTGGAATCAATATTAAATGATAACCTTGATTTTATTAGAAATTCACAAGGCCAGACATTACGAAAAATCGGCCCGAATTGGGTTAATGGAATTGGTGATTGGATAATTAATGAAGGTTACCTTGTTAAAATGTTTGCGGATGACTCATTCATTATTGAGGGTGATGTAGTTGACCCCGTAACTCCAATTTTATTAGAAGTAGGATTTCAGTTTGTAAGTTATTTCCCCGAAACTTCAATTGATGCTCTGATTGCATTTGAAACTATCCTTGGAGACGAACTTGATTTTATTAGAAATTCACAAGGACAGATATTACGCAAAATCGGCCCGAATTGGGTTAATGGTATTGGCGATTGTAATCCCGGCGAAGGTTATCTTGTTAAAATGCTTAATGATGATGTTTTAATTTATCCAATTAATTTTGGTGTGCCCTGCCCCGGAATACCAACAATAACCTACGAAGGCCAGGTTTATAACACAGTTTTAATTGGCAACCAATGCTGGTTAAAAGAAAACCTAAATGTAGGTACAATGATAAACGGCAGCGAAGATATGAGTGATGATGGAGTTATTGAAAAATATTGTTATGATAATAATACTGCAAATTGCGAAACTTACGGTGGTTTATACCAATGGAACGAAATGATGGAATATGTTACTGACACAGCCGTACAAGGTATTTGCCCCGAAGGCTGGCATTTACCAACTGACTATGAATGGAAGATATTAGAAGGCACAGTTGATAGCCAATATCCTGTTGGTGATCCTGAATGGGATGGTGATAGTTGGAGAGGATTTGATTGTGGAGAAAAACTTAAATCCACAACAGGATGGAACTCCGGTGGAAACGGAACAAATGATTTTGGATTTACGGCCCTCCCCGGCGGTTACCGTGGCAATAATGGTGGTTTCAACTTTTTCGGCAGCTGCGGCTTCTGGTCGTCGAGTGAGTATAATACAAATAACGCATGGCGCCGGAGGTTGTACCATAATCACGATGAAGTGCACCGTGACTACAGTAGTGAGGATTACGGTTTTTCAGTTCGTTGTTTACAGGATTAATTGTGCACTGAAGCTTGTTC
>CAZBSL010000077.1:5787-12298 GCA_964494265.1 uncultured Bacteroidales bacterium | reverse complement strand
ATAGGTTTAGGAATATAAGCATCACATCCGGCTTTTTCAGCTTTTAAATCATCGCCATATAATGCATAAGCCGTTTGAGCAATTATCGGCAAATCAGGCCGCTTTTTTTTAATTTCTTCTGTTGCTTTATAGCCACTTATATCCGGCATTTTTATATCCATCAATACAAGATCAATATCAGGATTGGATAAACATGATTCAATAGCATCATTTCCATTTTTCACCCATAAAACCTTAATATCCATAATCTTTAAGATGGTTTCCAATAGATAGAAGTTTGATTCATAATCCTCAGCAACAAGGACTGTTTTTCCCGGGAATGTGATATTATTTTGCATTTTGCGATTTTTTTTTTTGCTAAATTTTTATTTTTTAAATTTTTCGTAAGGGATTGAAAAAGTGAAAGTGGATCCAACACCTTCCTTTGATTCAACTGAAATATTTCCCCCAAATAGTTCGGTTAGTTTTTTTGAAATTGTAAGGCCAACTCCTGTACCTTCATATTTTCGTGTATGTGAATCGTCAACTTGCCTGAAAACATCGAAGATCAACCTTTGTTTTTCTTTTGCAATTCCTATTCCGGTATCTTTAACATAGAATTTCAAGATAGATTGATTATCATTGGTATCTATCAGATAACCACATTCAACGAAACCTTTATGAGTAAATTTCAAAGCGTTTATGATCAGGTTAATAAAGATTTGTTTTAATTTATTTAAATCAGTAAATAACTTCAATTTTTTATCATCTTTGGGTTTTTTAAAAATTAATTCGATATTCTTATTATTAATTTTTTCATGTTCATTTTTAGCTGATTTATATATTTCTTCCATAAAGGAACTTAACTCACATTCCTTTTTATTAATTCTAATTTCTCCGCTTAGGATTAAAGTAACATCAAAAATATCTTCAACTATTTCGAGCAAATGATTGCCGCCATTGTTTATCACTTTTGTGAAATCGATTATACTTTCCAATGGAGTGTTGTTATCAATTAATTCTGAAAACCCTATAATAGCATTTAAAGGTGTTCGTAACTCGTGGGACATTGTTGAAAGAAAAGCAGATTTCAAGCGATCGGATTCCTCGGCTTTTTCAAGTGCAAGTTTCAAGTTATCTTCAACTTGCTTACGTTCGATTGATATACTGATTTGGTGTGAAGCAATTTCCAAAACTTTCATATCCTTTTCATTATAAGCGTTTTGATTGTCATAACTTTGGGCGGCAAGAACACCAATTACATTCTCTTTTCCAATTAATGGAACCCCAAGCCATACTTTTGAACGAGCACTAAATATTTCTAAAATCCCTTGTTTTTCTAATCTTTGGAAATCAGATTCTTTTGCAAGTATGGGTTTCTTTGTTCTAAAAACATAGGCTGTCAATGATTTACCCGCCGGAAATGTTTCTACTCTAATTTTCTCATCAACAAAAAAAGGTACAGTAAACTCGTCATTTTCCGAATTATACAAAGCTACATAAAAATTAGTAGTATCAATAATTGTATTGAGTTGTTCTTTAATAAAACTAATCAACACATTAAGATTTTCACTTGTATTTACTGCATTAGAAATATCATATAAAACCTTATGTATTTTTTCAGAATAAATTCTTTCGCTAAGATTATGGAAAACAGCTCTACACTCTTCAAAATTCCCTTGGTCATCAAAAATTGCCACGGCGTTTACGGTTCCGAATATTTCCTTGTTATTACGTGTTTTATAAGTAGTATCAATTACAATTTTACCATCTTTTAAAAACCTGTCCCAATTAGGTTTGAAATCATTCTCAAAAGCTTCCTTTGTAAATATTTGAGTAAATGACATTTTCTTAAACTCTTTTTCTGAATATCCTAAAACTTCAATCCCTGCTTTGTTTACATAAGTAATATTTGAATCTTTATCTGAAATAAACATTAAATCGTTTGCAGTATCCATAAACGATTGCAATTTTGCTTCCGAATCACGAACTTCCTTAATTCGCTCAGCTACCAATTTTTCAAGAACAACTTTTTCTTCACGAAGTTTGTCCTCAGCAGCTTTTATGCGTAACATTGAATTTATCTGTGCTGAAAATTCAGAGGTGTCAATGGGTTTTGAAAGAAAGGCATCTGCACCAAGTCTTAAACTCTTTACTCTGCTTTTTGTATCATAATGATTTGCAGAAACTATTATTATTGGAATATGTTTAGTAGTGATATCAGATTTTAAAATTTCACAAACCTCAAAACCATCCTTTTCAGGCATAACAATATCAAGAAGAATGACATCAGGAAATTCTGTTTTGGCCATTTCAATCCCTTGATTTCCCGACCTTGCAAGCAAGACTTTACAATCAGGAATAATTTTTTTTAATAAATTATTAAATGTTAATAAATAAATTTCATTATCATCAATTACTAAAACTTTTTTCATAATATTTAGATATACATGATGTTTCCGATCTTAAGTTTTTTACAAATTTCTAATCCATATTCAGAGAAAAAATAAATTACTATTAATAAATACCAAAGTTATAAAATAATTAGATTAATACAAAATGTTTTTTATTTTTAAATGAGATTCAGAAAAATAAATAAATTTAGCTAAGAATTAAACCAGAGCTTGAAAGCACTTTGATTCTGTGTCAATATTTTAGAATTTGTAAGTGATAATTATTCCAATTTACTTATTCTTGAAACTTTTATTACACCTTCAATTTTTTGTATTCTGTTAATTATTGTAGCAAGCATTTTTGAATTTGTAACATTTATTCCAACCTTTCCCTCGAATAATGCATCAGCTTTTGAATCAACGGATAATGAAGTAATATTCAACTTTATATCATCGGAGATTATTTTTAATACTTCGTTCATTATTCCTTGCTTATCTACCCCGACTATTTTGATCAAAGCCTGAAAAAGTTTCATTCCATCAGTTTGTCTCCATTTTATCTTTCTTACTCTATATTTATAATTATCAAACAAATGCCGAGCATTAGGGCAATTCTTACGGTGAATAGTCATTCCTTTTCCGATCGTAACAAACCCAAAAACCTTATCCCCTCGAATCGGGTTACAACACTTTGCAAAAGTATAGGTGACATTTTTTAGGTTTTCATCTAATAATAATATATCATCATAAGTTTCGGATTTTAATTGCAATTCCTTATCAACAAAAATCTCATCAGTTTTATCAGGTTTGATAGATGTATCAAAAGTACCGATTAGGATTTTCTTAACTTCGAGAATATCAATTTCTTCTATTGCAATTTTGTAATATAAATCAACTGAGGATGATAATTTATAATGCTTAACTAATTTGTCGATAGTCTCGTCGTTGAATTTCAGTTTCCAGTTTCTAAGCTTTCGCCTGAGTATTTCATTTCCGGTTTTGGCTTCTTTGAATCTTTCCTCATTTAACGATCGTTTTATTCTCGAAATAGCTTTATTTGTAACAACAATATTTAACCAGTCGAGTTTAGGGAATTGATTGTTCGATGTTATAACTTCAACTCTATCCCCATTCTGAAGAATTCTTTTTATAGGTGTTATTTTTCCGTTTACTTTGCCACCTTTGCATTTTGAACCGATAATTGTATGAATTTCAAAAGCGAAATCCAAAACCGTTGAACCCAATGGAAGTTTTTTCAAATCACCGCGAGGAGTATAAACAAAAATCTTATCAGAATCGTGCAAAGTCTTTGATTCCAATAAATTTTCGGTTTTTGCTTTTTTCTGAGGATTTTCTAAAATTTCTCTGAATGAAGCAAGCCGTTCTTCTGAACTTTTTTTATTAAGAACATTTTTATATTTCCAGTGAGCGGCAATTCCTTTTTCGGCTTCTTCATCCATTCTTTTGGTACGGATTTGCACTTCAACCCACTTACCGCAAGGGCCTTCAACGGTTATTTGTAAAGATTCATAACCATTGGGTTTAGGCTGGCTAATCCAATCACGTAATCGTTTTGGATTAGGTTTATAAATATTTGTAACTATTGAATATATTCGCCAGCAATCGCTTTTTTCATTCTTTTTTTTGCTTTCAACAATAATTCTAATAGCAAACAGATCGAAAACTTCATCAAAATCAAGCTGTTTTTTTTGCATCTTTTGATAAATAGACGGAATAGATTTAGATCGTCCTTTTATATCGCATTCATAAGAATACATTAATAATTCTCGTTGAATCGGTAGTGTAAACTCCAGGATGAACCTGTCCTGTTCCGATTGCGATTCAATAATTTTGCTTTCAATTGATTTATATAATTTTGGGATGGTATATTTCATCAGAAGTTTATCCAATTCGGTTTTGATGTTGTAAAAACCAAGTTGGTGAGATATTGGGATATAAAAAAACTCAACTTCTGAGAGAATTTGTTCTTTAAATTCTTTATTCAGAGATTCATAATTTCGCATATCGTAAAGACAATGTGCGAGTTTGATCAGAACCACTCTAATGTCGTCGGCGAGTGAAAGAAATAGTTTACGAAAGTTTTCAGCATTAAACGATATTTTATCAGTCCAAATATTTGAGGTTTTGTTTATTCCAATAAGAATTGAAACAACCGATTTACCGAATTCTCTTTCAAAAAATGATATAATTTCTTGATTATCTTGAATTGATCGGTGAAGCAATGCAGAAATTACAGATGTTTCTCCCTGTCCGATTTCTTTTGCAACGATAATTGCAACTTCACATGGATGAGGAACGCTTTCAGTTAAAAATTTTTCTTTGTTTTTTGAAAAATCTTTAATAGCGAATTCATAAGCCTTTTGTATTTTGCTTTCGTTGTTTTTGTTAAGAAATGCCTTGCATGCATCTAATAACTCCTGATATTTGGTATTTATTAAATCGGGATTTTGAGTCGTAGGCATTGCAATAAATATATAAAAAAGGCATTTACAATAAAAATTTTTATTGCAAATGCCTTAAATAATAATTTTTCTAAATTCTAAATTCTATTTATTTATTCGATTCTTTATTATCTTTTGACTTTGCAACAGGAACATCAGCTATTGAATCTCTCATTTTTGTATCAGCCTGAATATTTTGGAATTTATAATAATCCATAATTCCAAGATTACCAGCTCTAAATGCTTCAGCCATAGCTTTTGGGACTTCGGATTCCGCCTGAATTACATTTGCACGGGCTTCCTGTGCTTTGGCTTTCATTTCTTGTTCGACAGCAATTGCCATTGCACGTCTTTCTTCGGCTTTTGCCTGGGCTATGTTTTTATCGGCATTTGCCTGATCCATCTGTAGGACTGCACCAATATTTTTCCCAATATCAATATCGGCAATATCAATTGATAGTATTTCAAACGCAGTTCCTGCATCAAGGCCCTTTTTCAATACGACTTTTGAAATTGAATCGGGATTCTCCAAAACTGATTTATGAGAATCGGCAGAACCGATTGATGATACAACACCCTCACCAACTCTTGCCAATACGGTTTCTTCACCTGCACCACCAACCAATTGTTTGATGTTAGCACGTACTGTAACCCTTGCTTTCGAAATTAGCTGAATTCCGTCTTTAGCTACGGCAGTAACAGCAGGAGTGTCAATAACTTTTGGGTTTACCGACATTTGAACTGCTTCGAATACATCGCGGCCTGCCAAATCAATTGCGGTGGCGGTTTTGAAATCAAGAGACATGTTTGCTTTGTCGGCAGAAATTAAAGCATTTATAACATTTTTGACATGTCCACCGGCTAAAAAGTGAGCTTCCATTTCATTCCGATTAACCGTCAAACCGGCTTTTGTAGCAGCAATCATATTGTTAACTATAACTGATGGGGGAACTTTTCGCCAACGCATCAAAATAAGTTGTAGTAATGAGATACGTACACCCGAAACAAGTGCCGTAAACCATAAACCAACAGGAATGAAGTAAAAAATAAGCCATAATCCAAAAAGGGAACCTACCCCGATTGCAATAATAATCAACACATTTGCTTCCATAACGTTTATTATTTTAATTTTACATATATTTTATTAAAACTGATTTTTAAAATTATAATTTCCTGACCCTCGTCAATGAAATCGCCGGTTGAATGTACTTCGTAAAAAGCATTATTAATTAGGGCTTTTCCTGCCGGAGCCAATCTTGATACAGTATTTCCCGTATCGCCAACCTTTATTTTATTTTCATCAATAACATTAACTTTACCTTTTACATCGGTTTTCAGCATGAATTTTTTCCATGTATTCGACCTTAATGAGTAATATAATGTTACGAATGTTAATAAAATACAGGATCCGAGAGTGATGCTTCCGGCAACGTTTCCGTAAACCGAAAACGATTGCCAGATACCGATAACGATCAAAATAAAACCGATTACACCGACAAAAGTTGTTCCGGGGACAACTAATATTTCAAGGATTAGAAAAATTAATCCTACAATTATTAAAACTGCAATTATTGTCCAGGTCATTATATTTTCATTTATTAATAATTTATGCTGTTTCTAAGCATTTATAATGATTTACATAATACGCAAAAATAAGAAAAAAATGAATAGCCGGAA
>CAZBSL010000077.1:4079-5687 GCA_964494265.1 uncultured Bacteroidales bacterium | reverse complement strand
GCCCCTTTTTACGGAGCATTTTCCTTTAAAATGAACAATAAATGCACATTGTTCAGCCTGATTTGCATTATGTTTGCAAACTTCAACCAAAGTATCAATCACGAAATCGAAGGTATTAAAGTCATCGTTATAAAGAACTATTTTTTTTAAATCTTCAACTAATTCCTTATTTTCATTAAATGGAATTGTTTTTTCTTTTTTCATGTTTCTGATCAGCTAAATTGTAACAAATTTAAAAAATTAAATAAAACTTCAAGTATTTTAATCAAAATTATGAAATTTGCAGGAATTTTCAATTATGAAAAACTTTAATGATTTTATAAAGGAACTAAAAAGGCAAATTGCGAAACCATTGCCGGGCATTGAAGCACAGATTAAAATGGCTTCATCGAAAAGGTCAATTGAATCGGAGTTGAAGGCCAAACATATCAGAGCAAAAAAAGGAGCCGTACTTATTCTCTTTTATCCTTATAAAAATTCGATTTATACGGTTTTTATTCTCAGGCAAGAATATGATGGTGTTCATAGCGGGCAAATTTCATTTCCGGGTGGCAGATTTGAAAACTCCGACAAAACATTAATTAATACGGCATTGCGCGAAGCTAAAGAAGAAGTTGGAATTGATGTTTCAAAAGTAAATATTCTTGGCTCAATCAGCCGGCTTTATATTCCTCCAAGCAATTTTTTAGTTTTACCGGTAATTGGAACAACGAATGTAAGGCCTGATTTTAGTGCTGATAATAAAGAAGTAAAAGAAATTCTTGAAATTGAGTTTTATAATTTTCTTGATGAAAGAAATATTTCTTATAAAGAAATTAGAGTCTTTAATAAATTAAAAATCACAGCCCCTTGTTATGATATTAAAGGAAATATTATTTGGGGAGCAACGGCGATGATAATTAGTGAATTATGTGAAGTACTAAAGCAGTAACAGTTTCGGGTTTCGGGTTGAGTGTTTTACCATTGGCCATGCCTGAATAGCGTTGACCGTTTGTTAATTTTTTGTTTCTTGTTCAATGTTTCTTGTTCGATGTTCCAAGTTTAATCCATCCATCCACCCATCCATCACTCCATCATTCCAACACTCCACTACTCCTTCTCTCATCTCTCATTTCTCAGTCTCTCATCTCTCAGTCCCTCCGTTTTTATTCCTCAATAATGATTTCATAAGTCAATTCAGTCGCTTTTTCCAACAAAACACTTACACCACAATAACGCTCCTTTGATAAATCTACGGCTTTTTCCAATTTTTCTTTTGGCAGATTCTTGCCTTTGAATTTATAAACTACCTTAATGAGTTTATAATACTTTGGATGTTCTTCGGTTAGTTCGCCTTCAACAGATACGCTAAAATCGTCGAAATCAACACGCATTTTTTTCAAAATGGAAACCACATCCATTCCCGTACAACCTGCTAATGCAACCAACATCAATGGTTTTGGCCTTGGCCCTTTATTCTCACCACCAACACTTTCATCAGCATCAATCATTATTTTATGATTATTTACAACAGCTTCAAAAGCCATTTTTTCTTTCCAATTACATTCAATTTTGTTTGTCATATTTTTATTTTTTTTAGATAATTACGTTTATTATTAATTCATTTTT
>CAZBSL010000077.1:2618-3979 GCA_964494265.1 uncultured Bacteroidales bacterium | reverse complement strand
AAAACCAATTGTTTTGTAAATATAATTTTTTCTACTTTGTCGTTTTCTTTTTGGCCAAACAAAACTTCGACTCCAATTTCAGAAGCATTCAGGTTTGATAAATCTAAAGTAATTTCGGCTTTAAAATTTTCGCCCGAAACGAGAGGCCTCTTGGTGGAATCGGGGAGGGCAAGAGAAACAACTTTTATGTTTGTCCAACTATGTAAAAGTTTCGTTTTCCAATTGGCAATTTCACCGGCTTTTTCATAATTGTTTGCTTTCAATTTCGAGAGCCTTATGTTCATTTTATTATAAAACTTATCGTAATAATCGTTCAACATTCGCTTCATAGTAAAATGTGGGGCAATTTCCGAAATAGTGTTTTTAACGTAAGAAATCCATTCGGGGGAAAAGTTATTTTTGTTTTTTTTGTAGTAAATCGGAATTATTTCGTTTTCGAGGATATAATAAATCGTTTCTGCGTCAAGCTTGTTTTGGAAGTTTTGGTCGGCATAAGTTTTTTCTTCTTTTATTGCCCAACCTGCATTTTCTTTATAGCCCTCGGCCCACCAGCCATCAAGAATACTAAAGTTTACAACTCCATTCATTACAGCCTTTTCGCCGCTTGTACCCGAGGCTTCGAACGGACGAGTGGGTGTGTTTAACCAAATATCAACTCCCTGAATAAGCCGCTTGGCTATATCCATATTATAATTTTCCAGAAAAATTATTTTTCCAATAAATTCAGGCATTCGTGAAATTTCAATAATTTTTTTTATCAAATTTCGGCCTTCAACATCTTTTGGATGAGCTTTGCCGGAAAAAATGAAACGAACCGGTTTATCGCCGTTAACAATTTTTTTCAACCTTTCAATATTATTAAAAATCAAATGAGCTCGTTTATAGGTTGCAAAACGACGGGCAAAACCTATGGTTAAAGCCTCTGTTTTTAATGAAGAAATAGTTGATAAAATAACTTTAGGGTCTTCCTGCCGAGAGGTCATGTCGTTGAGAAGCTTTTCTTCCAAAAACATTATTAAATCATTTTTAAGGCCCTTTTTTATATTATGAATCTTCTCGTCATCAACATTATGAATGTTTTTCCAATGAGCAGGATTTGATTGGTCGTTTAAAAAATCTTTGCCAAATTCATTTTCATATAAAACCTGCAAATCTTTTGCAGTCCAGGTAGAATAATGAACTCCATTTGTAACATAACCGATATGAATTTCTTCGGGGAAATAGCCTTTATAATGTTCTTTAAACAACTCTTTTGATACAGCTCCATGAATACGGCTAACTCCATTGATTTCCTGCGACAGATGAGCTGCAAGATTGCTCATGGAAAAATCTTCGTTTTCATTATCTTTATTAAGCCTCCC
>CAZBSL010000077.1:0-2518 GCA_964494265.1 uncultured Bacteroidales bacterium | reverse complement strand
TTTGAGTTTTTCGAGCATTCTGATTCCGCCTACTCCAAGCAGCAATTCTTGTTTAAAACGATTTTCATTATCGCCGCCATATAATTGATGAGTTATAAAGCGATCGGGAGAAGAGTTGTCGTCAATATCGGTGTCAAGTAAATATAACTTTACTCTTCCAACTTCTGCCAGCCAAACTTTTGCAAAAATTGTCCTTCCGGGTAGTGCAAGTTCAATTTTTATCCAATTGTTATTCTTATCTCTGACAGCTTGTATTGGCAGTTGAGTGAATTTCTGAGGCAAATAATTTGCGATTTGATCACCGTCCTTTCGCAAGTTTTGTCTGAAATATCCATAGCGATATAAAAGCCCGACA
Organism: uncultured Bacteroidales bacterium; assembly: GCA_964494265.1. Lineage (GTDB taxonomy): Bacteria > Bacteroidota > Bacteroidia > Bacteroidales > JAEINX01 > JAEINX01. The sequence continues at coordinate 2,163 of CAZBSL010000077.1, read as the reverse complement.
CCTGTAATATTTTTATTTGAGTCGCTTGCTTCTTTTAAATAATCGCCGGCAAGAACTCCAAGCCCACCCGAATAAATTTTCAGGTTTTCGTGCAAACCGTATTCCATGCTGAAATAAGCTATTGAAGTCTCGGTTTCCGTAGGTTTTTGACTTATATATTCATTAAAAAAATTTAAAACTTTATTATATTTTTCAATAAAAATTTTGTCATTATTTAATTCCTCATATTTTTTAGCCGATAATTCTTCAAGAAGGCTGATCGGATTATGCTCAAGTTTTTCCCAAAGATTTTCATCAATCATTTGAAAAAGTTCAATTGCTTCATAATTCCACGACCACCAAAGGTTTTTTGACATTTCATGCAAGCCGGAAAATTTTTCAGGAATATTTGGTTTTACAAGCACTTTTTTCCAAAGCGGGTTTTCCTGTTCTATTGGTTTGTAAATTTTCAAATTATATTGTAATTGCTTGTTTTTAAATAAGTCGAAACGTTGATTTACTTTTTGCAATGCTTCCGAATATGCAGTCCAATAATTACTTATAAGATTTTTCCAAAGAGCTGTTCTTGAAATACTATATGCTTCATCCCTTACATTTACAAGGTTTTTTCCTTTTATATTTAAAAAACTCAATAACCTGTCAGATATCGCATCCACAACAAAATCATCATTATCGTCGCTACGTTTAATAATTTCAACTCCATTATATTTTTGAATAAATTTTTCGTTCACCCATTTACCAAAACCTGCAAGAGTAGTAGTTACACTCGGGATGTGAAAAGCAATACTTTCGAGAGGAGTATAGCCCCAGGGTTCGTAATACGAAGGAAAAACACTTATATCAAAACCAATTAAAAAATCGTAATATTCAAGATTAAAAACTCCATCTTCGCCATTCAAATAAGCAGGGACAAAAATAATTTTTACCTTGTCATCTTCAGAATTATTCAAATTATTTTTTCTGATGAAATCCAAAACAGGGTCATATTCGGCATCAATCAAGCTATGTGTAAGATATATATTTGAAGACGGATTTTGAAAATCATTCTTTTCCATTCTTTCCAATAAATTATTATCAGGCCCGAAATTCCCAGCCGGAACAGCAATAAAAGCGATTATATTTCTTTTAATTTCTTTATTTAAATTTAAATTTCCAAGAGCATTTAAATACAAGTCTATGCCTTTGTTTTTAAATTCGTATCGCCCGCTGTTTAATACAAATAAAGTATTATTCGGAACTTTTTGGTTTAATAAAGCTTCTGAAACCTGAATTAATTTTTTTCGGGCTACTTTTCTTTTCTTTTCAAAATCATTTTCATCGGGGACAAATGAATCTTCAAAGCCGTTAGGTGTAATTATATCAGGCTTTTTATTAAGAAAACTACTACATTCTTCGGCTGTTATGGGGCTTACTGTCATAAAAGAATCGCATAAGTTCGCCGATAATTTCTCAAGCGAATGTTTAGCCTTAACACCAAAATTATCAGTTAGTTTATCAACATCAAATTTATTCATTTCTTTGTAAAGAGGAAGTCCGTTGCCCGCAATCGACCTTCCCATAACCGTAGCATGGGTTGTAAAAGCAGTTCCAACCTGAGGCACATTTTCTTTTAAATATAAAACGCCTGTACCTGTCATCCATTCATGAAAATGTGCAATGATTTTGTCGTTTGCCGAACAAAAATAATTATAAAAACTCTCAATTGTTTTTGCGGCTGCATAGCCAAATAAAGCAGGTTCAATGTAATCCCATTGGCCTGAAATGGAATCGAGTTTAAACTTTTCCCAGAACATAGTGAAAATTTGGTTTTTCTGCGAAAAGTAAGGTGTAAAATCAACAAGTACCACAATAGGTTTTCCTGCAATATTCCAACGGCCGGCTCTCAGCTTTAATCCTTCACTTTCTGCTTTTTCTTTCCAACATTTCAGAAGGGATTTATCTTCGAGAAAATCAGGGTTTTCTCCGGTTTCTTTCCAAACATCAGGGCCTATTAAAATATATTTACCGGAGAATCCACTTTTAATACTTTTAGCTTTTGTTGATAAAACGGTGTAAATTCCACCTACTTTATTGCATATTTCCCAACTGCACTCAAATATATAATCGGGTTTTAACATATTCTTAATCAAATAAATTATTATTGTTACTCATTTGCGTTATCAG
>CAZBSL010000076.1:0-12327 GCA_964494265.1 uncultured Bacteroidales bacterium | reverse complement strand
TTAAAAACCGAAGGAATTTCAAATGTTGAGGTTAATCTGGCAAAATCAAAAGTAAAATTAGAAGGTAAAAATATTGATTTGGAAAAAGTCAAAAAACTTATTGATGAGTTAGGATATTAGTGCATAAATTAGCGGCATGAAAACAATATTGGTTTTATGTACTGGAAATTCATGCCGTAGCCAGATGATGCAAGCTTACTTAAATAATTTCTTAAAAGACAAAGCACTGGTTTATAGTGCAGGAATTGAAGCTCATGGTCTTAATCCATTAACAATAAAAGCTATGATGGACGATGGTATTGACATTTCAAATCATACTTCTAATAATGTTTCTGAATATAAAGATATTGTTTTCGATTATTTAATAAGTGTTTGTGATAAAGCCAAAGAGTTGTGTCCACATTTTCCGGCACAAACTAAAATCATCCATCACTCATTTCCCGATCCGGCTCAGGCAGAAGGAAGTGAAACTGAAGTTTACGAAGAATTCGTTAAAGTAAGAGATATGATTAAAGAATTTTGTATTGATTTTTCTAATTCGATTTTCAGAATCAAAATATAAAATATCTGCACAATGCTATTTAAAGGTATCGGGAATTTAAATCTTAACGTAAAAGAAAAACAAACCTTTAAAATACACATTGCTTATTCCGCTATTGAGGGTATAATTCTTGGAGTATTAGCTCTGAATGAGTTTGTTTTTATAAAAAGCCTTCAAGGCTCAAACTATCAGCTTGGAGTGTTATTCCAGTTCAGCATGCTGGTTTTCATTTTCCTCGTTTTCTTTAACGAATTCCTGAAGCGTTTTAAAAATAAACGAAAACTTTTAAGGCTTGTGGCAATTTATACACGATTGCCATTAATTTGCCTTGCATTTTTTCCAAACAATGCCGAAGCTATTTCCGGAAATTCTGTTTATCATTACATTTTTCTTTTGATCTTTTTGGTTTATTATTTTGGAAATCCGATAATCTATCCCACAATTAATCTTTTTCTAAAAAACAAATACGAGCATAAAAATTTTGGGAAATTATTCGGTTATGCAACTTCTGTTAATAAAATTATCACTCTGATTGCCACTTTAATCTATGGTATTCTTCTCGATGCTAATAACTTTGTTTTCATCTATGTGTTTCCTGTTGTTGCAATTCTTGGCATTTTTTCACTTTTTCTGTTATCAAAAATCGACTGTGTTATTAATACCACCGAAGCTATTAAACAAAAGTTTTGGACTTCGGTGAAAAAATCTGTTTTAGAAATGTTTAGGATTTTGAAAAGTAACCGGCCTTATCGCGATTTCGAGCTGGGATTTATGTTTTACGGCTTTGCATTCATGGTAACTACAGCCGTGATTACAATCTTTTTTGAAAAAATACTAAATTTAAATTACTCAAGTTTTGCATTTTATAAAAATGCCTACAATATTATTGCAATAATTTTACTTCCTTTGTCGGGAAAAATACTCGGAAAAATTGATCCGAGAAAATATGCTGCAATAACTTTCGCCTGCCTCCTACTCTATCTTTTATTTTTATCTTTAACTGAATATTACCCATATCATTTTGATGTTTTTGGAATAAAAATTTATCTTCTACTCATTCCTGCCTATCTTTTTTATGGAATTTTTGCGGCAACAATGAGTTTGCTTTGGTTTATCGGCTCAGCCTATTTTTGTAAAAACGAAGATGCAGGCACTTATCAATCAGTTCACCTGTCATTAACTTCAGTTCGGGCAATGTTTGCACCTTTGCTTGGAGTATTTTTTTACGAAATAATCGGATTTACAGGCACTTTCTTAATTGCTATCATCTCATTGGCAATTGCAATTGCTGTGATGTATTATTCTTATTATGCTTATAAAAAGAAAATTAATTAATATTGCAGAAGAAGTAATTATTAATTTAATTGAGCAGATTTTAGCGTTCAACAAATAAAACAACAATATGGAAAAACTAAAATACGAAAACCTTGTTGTTTATTATTTTTCAGGAACCGGAAATGCAAAACATGCAGCGGAATGGATTGCACAATTTGCCACAAAAAAAGGAATAAAAAGTAATGTCATAAGTATTGACAAAAAACCTATAACTGAAATACAGGACAAAAGCAAAAAAACACTTATTGGTTTTTGTTTCCCGACACATGGCTTTAATGTTTCGCCTAAAATGCTAAAGTTTATTGCCGGTTTCCCGAAAAATTTAAATGCCGATGTTTTTCTTTTAAATACCAGAGCCGGAATGAAATTATCTAAATTATTCATTCCCGGCTTAAGTGGAATTGCTCAATTTCTTCCTGCTTTAATTTTATTAACAAAATCATATCATATTGTTGGCATGCAGCCTCTTGATCTGCCATCGAACTGGATTTCGTTACATCCGGGCCTAAAACCAAAAGTTGTTAATTCAATTTATAAAAGATGTAAGAAAATAACTTACAGGTTTGCCGAAAAACTTTTTAATGAGAAACATTCTTATAAAGCTTTCTATTCACTTCCCTTTGATATTCTTATTTTTCCAATTTCAATATTATATTATTTTATCGGGCGTTTTATGCTTGCTAAAACCTTCATTGCCAATAATGATTGCAACTCCTGTGATTTATGTACCAATAGTTGTCCGACAAATTCCATTGAAATGCACAATGGAAAACCTTTTTGGAAATTCACCTGCGAAAGCTGCATGCGTTGTATGAATAATTGTCCGAAACGAGCAATACAAACAGCCCATCTTTATTCGTTTTTTATTTGGTATGTATTTGGAAGCTTGGTGGGTGGCATAATGTTTAATCTTTTCTACAATAGTTGTTTTTCCACCCAATTTCATCCTGAAAGTATTTTTGAAACTTTTGTATATGAGTTTTTTCAAATATTTTCTTATTTCGTTGGGATCTACCTCGCTTACAAACTACTTAGCTATTTGATGAGATTTAAGGCTTTTAATAAATTTATAAATTATACTTCGTTTACATATTATGGTTTTTGGCGAAGATATAAACCACCGAATAACATTTAATAAACCGCTCAAAAAAAACTTATTTCACAATCATATCAAAAATATTAAATCCCGTAAAATGCATGGATAGCCTCAACATATTTTAAAGTTAAACCCTGACTATCTTTATATTAAATATGAAACATAAAAATATTTAAAACAATTTTAGTTTTTATCATAGTTGATTTGTAATTTTGTGATCCTACAATGTTAGGAAATTAATTGTAAGAATTGTTTTGGGGAAAAAAAAACTAATAAAAAAAAACAAAAGCGTACCGAAATTTTTCGGTTTTAGAATATATCTGTTTTCCACAATTCTATATTTTTTTCTGGTGTTTCCAATCTTAGGATTCATTTTTCTTAAGAACAGTCCACAGTTGATGGAAGACAGAAGATTGTTTAACTTCTCTGCTGAAAACTACTCTGATTCAATTGTTGAGCAAAGCAATCATTTATCAGTTGATACCCTCGTACTCAACAATGAGGAGGAAGCAGCTAATCAGGAAAACAATTCTGATCAAGATAATAATTTGACTTATAGTGAAGACAATAATACAAGCAATCCATTCAATTTAACTATTACCGTTTTATATCGATTCTTAATTATCAGTTTTCTGCTTGGGCTAATTTTTAACCTTCCGTTTAAAATATTTTTCAAAAAGAAACGAAAATATCGCAGGAGCTCAAAAAAGATGTATAATTTTTGCCGCAAATTTCTTTTAAAAACTCCTTTGATTAATGCTTCAATTATTGGAGTCTCCTTTGTGGCGACTCTTATTTATATGTTTGTTCTGTTAGAAACACCCGATAGTTTTAAAGACGATTTAAATAGAAGCTTATTTATTCAATTCTTTTTCATTTCATTAGTAGCAACCTTACTTACAATACTTTTTGTGTATTTCTGGCAAAAACACAGAGTACATATCAAATATATTGAATTTGTGTATTCCGATGACGATCTTAAAAAAAGAATTTTCAGTATAAAACCCGGAATGATCAAAAATCGTCTGTGGGTTTCAAGCTTTATGACAACTTTTTTACCTTTAACAATAGTAATTTTATATGTTTTTCTAAGCCTGACTTTTATTAAAGACCTTGAACCGATTGACAAAGATCAATTGAAAATACTTTATGGAAATTATGCAAAAATTTCAAATTTTGATTTTGGGTTAGAAGGTTTATTCTTTGTTAATATAATTGACAGTTTTTTAATGTTCCTCGGAATTGGGACAGGGATTTTCGTCTCATTTGTTTATATTTTATTTTTTGTTAAATGGACAACTGTCGATATTGTTAGTCCGGTGAAAGAACTTCTCTACAATATGCACTTAACCGGTGAAGGAAAAATGGATAATTACAGCATTGTCAGAACAAATGATGAAATCGGGGAGTTGACTGAAGAATATAATAATATGTCGAGAAAGCTTTGGGAATATTTTTCAAATATTTCTAAAATCAATGAATCTTATTATCGTTTTGTACCAAAACAATTTTTAGATTTTTTAGGTAAAGAAAGCTTAGTTGACATACACCTCGGAGATCAGGTTCAAAAGGAAATGACGGTTCTTTTCAATGATATTCGATCTTTCACCGAATTGTCCGAACAAATGACGCCCAAGGAAAACTTTGACTATATTAATCATTATTTAGGATATATGGAGCCTGTAATCAGGGCTAACCATGGTTTTGTCGATAAATACATTGGTGATTCAATTATGGCTTTATTTAGCGAACGTGCTGAAGATGCTATAAATGCTGCTATCGAAATGAGGATTAATCTAGTTGAATTTAATCAGGTTATGGGTCAATTTGGTTATGAGCCGATTGATTTCGGAATTGGAATTCATACCGGAAACCTTATGCTTGGGATTGTTGGAGGAGAAGCACGCATGCAAAGTACTGTAATCTCAGATGCTGTGAACCTCGCATCCCGATTAGAAGGTTTAACAAAAATTTATCGTACTTCAATTATTATTTCTCAGGATACTTTAATAAAGATTGATAATCCCGACTTATATAATTATAGGTTTTTGGATATAGTAAAAGTTAAAGGGAAAAAAGAAAAAGTATATATATTTGAAATCCTTGATGGCGAACCTGATCATATTAAAAAACTTAAAATCGAAACAAAAACCATCTTCGGCCAAGCACTTCAAATTTTCAAAGATAATGACTATCAGAAAGCTCTGGATTTATTTACTCAAATTTTTGAAATTAATAGCTTTGACACAGTCGCCGAATTATATATTCAAAGATGCAAAACAAAAATGGCTTCCCTAAGCCAGGAAGAAAAAAGTAATTAGGAAATTCTTCTGTATCTTAACAAAGCCTATTTTTCTTGTAGTTTTTTATTCCGTTTATTGAATTTTAATTATATTTGGTTCTAAATTTATTTATTATTTTATGCTGTATTTTGTAACAAAATTTTAATATTTTTTTTCGTGAATCTAATTTCTAATTTCCTATTATTGCAGTAAAATCAAAAAATTAAATCTTGATTTATGGAGAACGTTTATTTAATTATGGTCATTGTTCTTTTTATTCTGGCAATTTCAGATCTTATTGTCGGAGTGAGTAATGATGCCGTAAATTTTTTAAATTCTGCAATAGGATCAAAGGCTGCACCTTTTAAAGTAATAATGACAATTGCTGCTTTAGGAATTCTAATTGGAGCAACTTTTTCGGGTGGCATGATGGAAGTGGCGAGAAAAGGAATTTTTCATCCCGAACATTTCTATTTCTCAGAAATTATGATAATTTTCCTTGCCGTAATGATAACCGACGTTATTTTGTTAGATACGTTTAATACTTTCGGTTTACCAACATCCACCACGGTTTCAATTGTTTTTGAGCTTCTTGGGGCAGCAGTAGGTATTTCCATAATCAAAGTATCAAATTTACCTGAAGGTTCCGATTTGTCAATGGGTGAGTTAATTAATTCAGGAAATGCTTTATTAATAATTGCCGGAATACTCTTATCGGTTGTAGTTGCATTTTCGGCAGGAGCTATAATACAATACATAACAAGATTAATTTTTTCCTTTGATTATAAGAAAAATTTAAAACGTTTTGGAGCTATTTGGGGTGGAATAGCTATTTCAGCTATAACTTATTTTATTTTAATTAAAGGAGCAAAAGGTGCCTCGTTCATGGATCCGGAAACAAAAATCCTCATTAAAGATAACACCTGGTTAATTCTTGGAATAAGTTTCTTTTCATGGACTATTTTGTTACAAGTTTTATCGTGGCTTGTGAATTTGAATATTTTAAAAATGATAGTTCTCGTAGGTACTTTTGCACTTGCAATGGCTTTTGCAGGAAACGACCTTGTGAACTTTATCGGAGTTCCTCTGGCCGGCTACGAATCATTTAAAAATTTCTTGGCAAACCCGGGAGCCGACCCTAATTTACTATCAATGGCTGTTCTTGCCGGAAAGGTCAAAACACCTACTATGTTTCTTCTTATCGCCGGATTGATAATGGTTGTAACCTTGTGGTTTTCAAAAAAATCAAGAAATGTTGTAAAAACTACCCTCGACCTTAGCCGTCAGGATGAAGGCACCGAACGTTTTGGCTCATCATTTGTATCTCGCTCATTAGTAAGAAGCTCAATCAATTTCGGTAGAATTGTTAATTTTATTGTACCAAATCAAATTAAGAATTTTGCTAAAAAACAATTTGATCAATCAGTACTTAAAAAAGAGCAAAGCACTAAAGATGCCCCATCATTTGATTTGATTCGTGCATCGGTAACCTTAGTGGTTGCCAGTATGCTGATTGCTTTTGGAACTTCTTTAAAACTCCCGCTTTCTACCACTTACGTAACTTTTATGGTTGCAATGGGAACATCCTTATCAGATAAAGCATGGGGAAGAGAAAGTGCGGTTTATCGAATCACCGGAGTTTTATCCGTCATCGGAGGATGGTTTTTTACAGCTTTTTCAGCATTCACACTTGCTTTTCTAATGGCATTATTATTTTACTGGGGTGGAATTTATGCTATCGGTGGTTTGGTTGTTCTTGCTTTAATTATTGTAATTCATTCATATACTATCCATAAAAAAAGAGAAAAAACAAATATTGAAACTTCTGAAGATATTGGAGATGAGGTTAACGAAGAAAATATTCTTTTCAAGTGTTCAAACACAGTTATTAAAACTTTAAAAACCGTAAACAATATTCTTATTAATACTATCTCAGGCCTTTCGAGAGAAGACTTAAAACTGCTGCGAAATTCCTCCAAGGACATAAAAACCCTTAATAAAAAGGTTAAGTACATGAAAGATACTATCAATAAAACAATAATTGATTTGCGAGAAGACTCAATAGAAACAGGTCATTATTACGTTCAAGTTCTTGACTATTTGCGTGAAATAGCCCATGATATAACTTATATTACACTACCCGTATTTGAACATATTGATAATAATCACAAAGGCATAATTCCCTCTCAATTAGATGAATTAAACAATATTATTAGCGAAATAAGTAAATTTTTCATAATAATTGAAAGAACAATAGCTGAAAACAATTATTCGGATGTGGATAGAAATATTGAGTTACAACATAAAGTACTAAACACTTTAGATGTCTATCGAAAAAATCAAATTAAAAGAATTAAAAGGGAAGAAGTAGGTACAAAAAACAGTATGCTCTACTTCAATATCATTACTGAAATTAAAAACTTATTATTGCACACAATCAATTTATTAAAAGCTCAAAGAGATTTTGTAAATTATAATAGTTCTGAAAATAACAGCAATTGAGTTAATGAAAATAATTTCCGGAGGGCAAACAGGTGTTGACAGAGCAGCTCTTGATTTCGCCCTAAACAATGGGATAAATTGTGGAGGTTGGTGCCCTTTGGGACGCAAAGCCGAAGACGGAAAAATATCAGATAAATATCCGCTTTTAGAAACTAAAAGCTCGAAATATTCCGAAAGAACTAAATTGAATGTTCAAAACAGTGACGGAACTCTGATTTTTTTTAACCAAACCCTCGATAAAGGCTCAACTCTTACAGCTACCTTGGCTATTAAATATTGTAAACCAATATTTTATTATAATTTTTCAGCTAATAATAATTTTAGTGAAATAACTTTCTGGCTAAACTCCAACAAAATTAAAATTCTGAATATTGCAGGTTCACGAGAAAGCAATTCTACTGGAATATACATAAAAACTTATACACTTTTAAACAAAATTTTTATCATCAAAAAAGATTAAAGCTTTTTGTTTTGAAGCCCTTTGAGCAATCATTTGTTATTCTCTGTTTGTATTTTTTATTTCAAGAATTATCCATAACAATCCCCAATCCTGAAAATTTAAAAATAACAATTCCTCTTTTAATTTTTATGAAACATCTTTTTTATAATTTTGTCTTTTACGAAATTGTAAAAATACAATTGAAATATGTTGGTAAATCCATTTGATTAAAAATTGAAACATGATATTATTTCTAAAACTAATTAGAGTAACAAATTTATTAATCGGAGTCTTATCGCTTTTGCTTTTAAGGTTTTGCATTATGTTGCCGGTTTTTGAAAAAAGCAATTTGTCACTCCAGATTAATACTTTCAATTTTATAATGTTTGTTTTAATGTCAATGTTGACAGCAGCTTCAGGATATATTATTAACGATTATTACGATATTGAATCGGATAGGATTAACAAGCCTCAGAAAAACATTATAGGTTCAAAAATTCCGGTAATGACGGCTTTGATCACATATTTTTCATTTATAATTATTTCTATTGCGATTGGTATTTATTTATCATTAATTGCCGGTGAAATAAAACTTGGAATAATAAATGTTTTGGCAATTCTTATGCTTTGGCATTATTCGTATCGAACCAAACATAAACTTCTTATCGGAAATATCATAGTTGCTTTAATTTCTTCATTTTATGCTGTTATTTATTTTTGGTTGTTTGAATTTTTTATGCTGAAATCAAATCCGATTGAATTCCCCTATGCAATAAAAGTTTTTGAACTCTTGAATCCAATTGTATGGAGTTATTTCGGTTTTGCCTTTTTAGTTTCTATCATTCGTGAAGTTATTAAAGATGTTGAAGATATTGAAGGAGATAAAAAATATGGAAGCCGGACAATGCCAATAATTTTTGGATTTCTAAAAACAAAAATTATTCTTTTCATATTAATAATTATTTGTATTTCCTTACTTGCTTTGGCACAGTATTTTTTGATTTCAAATTCATTTCAAAAAGTATTTTGGTATATTGCAATAGTTGTTCAGCCATTGCTGATTTATTTATCTTATTTGATTATAAAATCAAAAAATAATACAAATTTTCACTTTTTAGGGAATACTGCAAAAATAATTATGTTGGCAGGAATTTTATCAATGCAGTTATTTTGTGTCAGTTTTTAATCAAAAAATCAAGTAACTATTCAATTTATAAAATAGTTTTCATAAATGGAAATAAAGAAGATTTACAATAAAAAGATCATTCTTGCATCTAAATCGCCAAGAAGGCAAGCTTTGTTAAAAGAATTATTTTCAATGGACGAAAATATTTCAATAGAAATAAAAACAAAGGAAACTAAAGAAGATTACCCAAAAAACCTTAAAGGTGAAGAAATTGCATTATTTCTATCAAAACAAAAAGCCGATGCATTTTCTTTTGATGAAATAGGTGAAAATACAATCCTAATTACTGCCGACACAATTGTTTACCTAAATAATTTGGTTCTAAATAAACCCAAAGGTTTTGATGAAGCCATTGAAACTCTTAAATTATTATCAGGGAAAAAACACGAGGTAATTACAGCAGTTACCTTAAAAGCTAAAGGGAAATTGAAATCATTTGCTGTTACCACTAATGTTTTTTTTAAAGAACTTTCCGATGAAGAAATTATTTTTTATGTAAGAAATTATAAACCTTACGACAAAGCGGGTGCATACGGAATTCAGGAATGGATCGGATATATCGGGATTGAAAAAATAGAAGGCTCTTTTTATAATGTAATGGGACTGCCGGTTCAGGTACTTTACGAAGAATTAAGCAAATTTTAAAAAAAGTGTTTTAATTAAATCCGAATATTCTTTGGCTTTTTACCATTAGAAATCCATGGCTGTTCATTGCTAATACATTTTGTATGCTTCACTAAACTTTTCTCCGTGTAACTTCGTGCTACTCCGTGCAATTCTGTGGAATAACTATTACACCATACTCAAAGAATTTTGAAAATTATCGGATGAATCTTAAAATAAAAAGTAAAAATATTTATGCTTTTTTGTTTATTCATCCTCGTCCACCGACCAACTATAAACCAATGAAGCATCACCGCTAAAATCTTTATAGCGATCAATCTCTATTTGTTCTTCAAATTCAGGGCCAAATCTTTCAAAAGCACTCAAAAATCCAAAATCTCTATCAGGAATATTTGCAAGAATATTACCAACCAAGGGCAAAGCCTTTTTAGCAATCACCAACCATGGAACAGTTGCTGATCCAGCAATATCTGTTATGATTCCGAATGCATCCCCACCAATTCCATTCTCAACATCTTTTAAAATACTTCCTAAATCTCTTGTTGATTTTCTGGTGTGTCGAAGATAAATATGTACATTCAACTCCCTGTCTCTTGGTAACTCTCGACTTAATACAAAAAGTCCTTCCGAACCTTCGTCATCAGTATCGAATTGAAAACAATTGTCGTGTCGAGGGCTAATTTTTATTGGGTCGTGAGGAAGAGTAGCAATTATCATTTTATTGTTCTCGCTCGGATGCTCGGCAACAATAATAAAATATAGTTTCCATCTTTTTTTTGGTCGATGTATTTGAATTTCATCAATTTCAAGCCTTACTCGTGTCATGATTTTAATTTTTAATAAGTTATTGTTTAATTTAAAAATGTCTGCAGCTAATAAACGTAAAATCAATTCTATTTATTGCAAATCAATATTTCTTGAAACAACACTCTCAATCGGTATTTTTCATACTATAGTTTTTTAGTAAAATTGAAGAGACTAAACTTTGTGAAAATTATTTTTAAAGTTTTACTTAGACTTGACTTGATATTATGAAATAAGGCTAAATAATATTTTGATGTGACGGGTAAATATAAATAGGTGTATTTTTTTTACCGTTGTGCAACTTTGGGATATCTTTTTGATTCATTGTGGTATAACTATTACACAAAGTATAACAGAAATTAAAAAAGTTTCACAAAGAAAAATGAAATATTCTGATTGAAAATGAATTATCAAAAAAGATTATTGTAGTTTTGCAACGAAAAATTATTAATGACTTTTATGAGTAAAGCAAAAATATTAATTACTAACGACGATGGTATCAATGCACCCGGATTAAGTGTTTTGATTGAAGTTATGAAAGAATTAGGTGATGTGACTGTTGTTGCTTCCGAAAATTCGATGTCGGGGATGGGGCATGCAGTTACAATCTCTTCTCCCTTAAGATTGGAGCAAGTGCAAACAAATAATGGATACGAAGAATATAAATGCAACGGAACACCTGCCGATTGCGTAAAACTTGGTGAACAGCTAATTTTAAAGCAAAAACCCGACCTGCTTGTTTCGGGAGTTAATCATGGCTCAAACGCTTCAATTAATATAATTTATTCTGGAACTATGGCCGCTGTACTCGAAGGGGCAATTTGTGGTTTTCCCTCAATAGGTTTCTCTTTGATGGATTATAATTTGAATGCTGATTTTAGTGCAAGCAAAAAATACATTAAATTGATTGCACAAAAAGTTTTAGCACAAGGGCTTCCTAAAGGAGTTTGCCTTAATGTAAATTTTCCTGCCGTCAACGGAAATCAAATAAAAGGAATTAAAGTTTGCCGACAAGCTAAAGCTCGTTGGGCCGAAGAATTCGACGAAAGAAAAGACCCGAGAAATAAAGATTATTTTTGGATGACAGGGAATTTTCAAAAGCAAGAAACTGCGGAAGATACCGACATCTATGCTCTTGAAAATAATTATGTTTCAGTTGTTCCGGTTCATGTTGATTTCACGGCACATTATGCACTTCCGGAAATTAATAAATTAAATTTTTAATGTTTAAAAAAAATTCTTTCGTTTTTGGGATAATACTTGGAATATTGGTTCCGTTTCATTTTTATATTACCATAGGTTTATTGTTTCATTTAATTGATTTTCTTTTTAATACCGGTGACATTTTAAAAGGAATCAACTTACAATTCTTAAGTTTAATTACAAATGTTATACTTCTAAGAATTTACTTTAAGAATTTGAAATTTGAAAAAACCGGTAAAGGATTGTTGGTAATTACTTTTGCTCTAATTATTTTCTTTTTGATTTTTAAAGAAATAAAAATTTAAATCTTGTTTT
>CAZBSL010000075.1:2566-12404 GCA_964494265.1 uncultured Bacteroidales bacterium | reverse complement strand
AAAAGTATGGAGGTTAATAAAATTAATAGACTGTCTGAAAAATACTCATTAAGTCACAATAGTCAATTATCAAAAGGTGTAAGTCAATTAAAAAAGATAACAGAAAAGGCTAAATCATTTTCAATTGAGAAAGAAATTGAAATTTTGTCTTCAACTCCTGCTTATTATAGCAAATTGGTTGAATTTCTTAGTTTTGAATCATTACCATTAATCAATTTGTATAAAAACTGTTTACTTTCAGCAGTTATTAATTATAATATTGAAACTTATAGAGCCTTAAAATCAATTCGGCAGAAACATGGTAATACAATCGAAAGAATTTCTTTTAATGCTAATAGAAAAATTGAAATATTACAAGAACTTGCTTGGTTTATGTTTGAAAGAAATCAAATGAGTTTTAAACTTAACAATTTACCGCGCTACATTAAAAATATTTATGGCTATGATTATGACATTGTCATAAATGATTTAAGGACACAAACAGTAATAAAACTAAAAGATGATAATGAGTTTGAATTTTTATCAGAAGGGATTTTCTCATTTTTAATAGCATCACATCTTTTTAGTTTAATTGATAATGAAAAAAATATTGAGCAAGGAATTAATGATTTAGGAAGCTATGATATTGTAAAACATCAATGTGGGGTAAGAATCTTATCTTTTCTATCCGCATACATTGAAACAAATGAAAATCTTAGAATAACACTTCTTAAACATGTTGAATCGAAGATCAAAATAGACCGCCCATATTCACCTTGGCTAAGATATATTATCCCAAATTTGGAACCAATAATTCCTGAAACCTCAATGATGAGGGAAAATATTTCTTGGGCTAAAAAACCTCTTGTTTTTAAAGAAAATATGGTATTAATTCCAGGAAATGAGGATCCAGAAGTTGCTCCATTTCTTATCAGTCATACGGAAGTTACAAATTCACAATTTTTAGAGTTTCTTAAAAACAGAGATGTTTTTAATCCAGACACAGGAAATAAATTAAATCCAATTGGTATTTATTGGGATAGGAAACATAAAATCAACATCGAAAAAGATAAATTAATTAATCACTATATTGAAGTTATTAATGATTATCATTTACTGTTATGGATTAAGAATAATTTACCACTTGGAAAAGAAAACCATCCAGTAGTATATATTTCCTGGTTTGCTGCAGCATATTTTTGTAATTGGTTATCTCTAAAAAGAAAGTTGCCAATGTATTATAATTTTATTCTTGATGAAAAGAAGCAGTATCTTGAAGAAGTGGTTTTTCAGAAGGAAAGTCATGGCTATCGCTTGCCTTCAGCAATTGAATGGGAGGTTTCAGCTAGAGAAGGGAATTTTGAATTAATACATCCTTGGGATAAGTTCTTAATTTCTCCCAATGAACCTAATGAAGAAGGAAAGGGACTAAGTGAAGAAGGAAAGAAGTATAAGAAGAAACTGTTAGAACCTCAATCGTCAACTATTGAAGTAAGAGATGAAAAAGCTAACATTTATGGTGTTTATGGTTTAGTTGGAAATGTCAGGGAATGGGTTGATTCTAATTGGACTAAAACAGAAAACAGTACACAAACAATAGGAATTAAATCTGAGAGAACCATAAAAGGGGCAACATGGCTATTAGAAGAGGATGGATTTGCATTCAAACATTCTAATCAAGTAATGGCTCAGAATACAAATCTTGATGTGGGCTTTAGAATTGCAAGATCGCTTTCTAAAAACGAAAAAGACATTGTTGATGATGCGTATAAAAATTTCAAATATTAACTTTAAACAGATATTATGAATACACTAACACAAAGTCAAGGCTATTTATTTTTAGCAATATTTGGAATTGTTATGATAACACTTACGTTGCTTGTTTCAAGAAACAAAAAATGGACAGGTACTCAAATTGGGTTTTTAAAAGCAGGTTCAAAAGTGCCATGGGGAATTGGAGCTTTTAGTATCGCAGCATCATGGCTTTGGGCACCTGCTTTATTTGTGAGCGTTCAAAAATCTTATGAATTGGGCTTGCCCGGGATGTTCTGGTTTACATTTCCAAATATTATTGCTTTGGTGATTTTTGCTTGGCTTGCTCCAAAAATACGAAAAAGGTTACCTGGAGGTTATACTTTACCAGATTGGATTAGGTATCGCTTCAATGATGAAAAAATTCATAAAATTTACCTGTTTATTTATTTTTGGTATCAAGTAATGGCCGTTACAATTCAAATTTTTGTTGGTGGGCTATTAATTTCTTTCTTCACAGGTATTCCTTTAAACTATGTAATGGTAATTCTTATCATTATAGGCTTATCATATTCATTGATATCTGGCTTAAGAGCTTCTATTGTCACTGACTTTTTACAAATGATAATGATATTTGGTGTTGGAATTATTATAATCCCCTGGACTGTATCTGCAGGTGGTGGATGGGAAGCTGTAGAAAAAGGATTTGGAGGCTTAGCAAATAATTCAAATATTTTTAATTGGAATGTTGTTTATTCTTTTGGAATTGTTTCTTCAATAGGACTTATTGCAGGTGCAATTTCTGATCAACAATATTGGCAAAGAAGCTTTGCAATTAAGAAGAATCATCTGGTAAAATCATTCGTTTTGGGGGGTATTCTCTTTGGTATAGTTCCATTAGCTCTTTCTATTTTAGGTTATATGGGTGCAAATCCTGATTTAGGGATACAAATGCCAGAAGGTGTACAGTTACCAATGATAGGTGTTGCTGTAGTTGCGAAATTATTACCTATATGGGCTGTAGTTTTATTTATAATAATGCTGATGAGTGGTTTAAGTTCAACACTTGACTCAGGTTTTGCTGCAGGAGCATCATTATGGGCAATTGACAGTGTAAGGTTGTCAAAAACTGAAAAAGAAGTATTGCGAAAGGAAAGATTAAACTTAACACTTACTCGTGAGGAAGAAAAAATCAAAATTGAGTTAGACCATAAAACACCGCAAAGGGCAAGACAAGCGATGGTTGGACTAGCTATTGTTGGCTTAGCTGTCGCTCTATTAGTTGAATATATACCAGGTTTTGGTTTGGATAAACTTTGGTGGGTCTTCAATGCAATTGCCTCAATGGTTGTTATTCCAACGATTTTAGGTCTTTATTGGGATAGATTATCAGCAAGAGGAGTTCTTTATGGATTTATTGGTTCTTTCATTGGTATTATTGGTTTTATTTGGGGTAATGCAATTGGAAATACAAATTTAATTGTTTTTTCGGCTGTTTTTATTGTAGTAATAAGCCTTGTTATGAATTTAGCATTTCCAAGTAAAGAAAAATTTGTGGATTAATAATAATTGCTTAATCTTTAGTGAAAAAAAAATATTTTAATTGTTATAGTTGTGTTGGCATATGCAAATGCAAAAGTGTTAATGTATTCAGATTTTGGAGAGTTTAAACCAAACCTGAAAATTGGAGTAATTTTTCCTTTGAACTGGGAGTTTTATAGAAAATAAAAAATCACTCATTTGCTAAATCCAAATCATCAGCAATTAATCAAAATAAGTTGAACACCTAAAACAGTTTGTTTCACTATTCTAATCTTCCCCGGAACTCATATTTGAAACAATATTTGAAAAAGTAAATTGTTCTTTTTTCACGGGATCGTCGTAGTAAAAGACTGAAGCTATTTTGCAGATACCAATAATAATATCATAGATGGCATTAAATTCTTCAACAGCTTCTTCCGAGAGTTCTTTAGTCGTTTGCTTCAGGGTTTCCTGGTTGATGTTGGCATCTTTCATTTGATCGGCATATCCTATGATTGTGTCTATTAATAACGGATTGATACCTTTGTCGGTAATTCGCGTTTTCAGCTCATCGCTCATTGCATTTTTGAAAGCATAAAGTAGCTGAATAAGTGCTTCCTGGTTTTTCTTTTGCACTTTTTTAAAGTTATCTGTAAAACCGAGTGAGTTTAATATTTCAGCAGCTTCTTCACCAAAATCCACTTCAATCTGTGTTTTAATAAATTGAAGGTTACGCCAAGCCGGTTGTTGAATTGAATGCAATAGTGCAGTTGCTTCTCTGAGTTCCTTTTTTTTGTCCAGTCCGAGATAATTGTCGATGGCATTATCAATCCTTGTTTTTAGGGAGGTTGTAAATTCAGGTGTCCAGGCGGTTCGTGTAAGAGAAAGCTCTTCGAGGTTGGTTTCTAATGAAACCGTAACGGTTTTTGATGCAAGTATCATCTCAACATCTTTAAAGGTGTATTTTCGTTGATTTTTCATATTGGTTTTGTTTTAAAGATTAAAAAATGAAATTTTGTTTATAATTTTAATGATAACTGATTGTATATTTTCTGAAACTTTTCCTATTAATTCTGTTTTTAACCAAAAGGTTACCCTCGTTTATGATTTTTTTTTTGTTCTTATTCTAATTTATAAACGTTCTTAATAATATAAACAAACGATGTCTAGTAATAATATCCTAACAGTCACCCAATAACACTATAAATTTAATTAATAAACAGGATTATTGTTTTATGGATTTTTAAGAAATATTTCATCCAATAAATTTTTAGAATTCAGAAATACGATTTAAAACGTATATTGGGAAAAATAAAAATCTTTAATATTGTACTCATGTTTATTCAGCTTGCTTTAATAATATCTGTACTGCTACAATTCGGAGCATTTTTTATAACTATCAGTTTAATAACTAAAACCAAATTCAATGTATCATGGATAACCATTTCGATTGGATTTTTCCTAATGGCTTGTCGCCGATTGAGCGAACTTATTGAAATTATTAATAATGTTCAAACCAACCTTCAAACAACAATTAACAGTTGGGTTGCAGTTTTGATTTCGTTATTGATGTTTATTGCATCTTTTTATATAAGGCAAATATTTAAGTTACAGGGCAGGATCAACAAATTACGCAAAGAAAACGAGGCAAAAGTTCTTTCGGCAATTATTAAAACCGAAGAGAAAGAACGCCAGAAATTTGCAAAAGAGTTGCACGATGGATTAGGCCCGATTCTATCTTCAATTAAAATGGCTGTTTCGGCTATAAATAAATCCATTGTCGGCAAAACAAACGAGCAAATTATCGACAAAACAGAACATGCTGTGGACGATGCAATTATTACAATTAAAGAAATTTCGAATAATCTCAGCCCTCATATTTTAACAGGTTTTGGATTAGAAAAAGCTATTAAAACATTTACTGATACGATTATTACAAAAGAAAATCTGAAGATAATTCTTTCTTTAAAGCTTAACGGAAAACGTTATGATTATAATGTCGAAGTTATTATATACAGAATAATTGGAGAACTGATTACCAATACTTTGAAACATGCTTCGGCTTCTAAAGTTGAAATTTCATTATTTGATCATGAAAATAAATTAGAATTGGTTTATTCTGATAATGGAATTGGTTTTGAAATAAATAATATCAAAAGCAAAGGTATGGGTTTATCAAATATTAATTCAAGAGTAAAATCTTTAGATGGTGAAATGGAAATTGAGAGTAATAAAAACCATGGATTTTTTCTTAAAATAACTTTACCGTTATGATAAATAAAATAAAAATATTTCTTGTCGATGACCATAATTTATTTCGGGAGGGATTGAAGTTTTTACTTTCCAATTATGATTTGATCTCTGAAATTTACGAAGCAGAAAATGCTAAGGATTTATTAGAAAATGTATTGAACGTAAAGCCTGATATCATCCTAATGGACATTGAAATGCCCGTAATGAATGGAATTGAGGCAACAAGAGAAACTTTAAAAATATATCCCGAAACCAAAGTCATTGCCTTGTCAATGTATGGTAACGAGAATTTCTATTCGGAAATGATTGATGCCGGAGCAAAAGGTTTTTTACTGAAAAATTCAAAATTTGAGGATGTTCAAAAAGCGATTGTTGATGTAAATGCTGGCAAAAATTATTTCTCACCCGAGATTTTAGATGCAATTATTAAAAATTTAAATAAGAAAAAAACCAAAAAAAAGAATACAGAATTAACGGAAAGAGAAATCGAAGTACTTTTCAATATTTGTAAAGGTTTATCAAATCAGGAAACAGCCGATTTTTTATATATCAGTAAACGTACTGTTGACAAACACCGAGAAAATATTCTTTTAAAAACTCAATCAAAAAACACAGCAGGATTAGTTATTTACGCTATAAAGAATAAAATTTTTGAAGTTTAGTACGCATTAAAACGTATCATTACGCTTAAACTCTTATTTCTAAATTTACGTCTTAATGCTGTTCTATTTATTAGCATTATTCTCCAATTTTGCTTCCTAATAAATTTTAAATATTAAAAAAATGCAGATTATTGAAAATATAACAATTATAGGGGGCATCGACAAACAAGGAATGACTGAATCAATAAAAGAATTCTTAATAAGCCAAGGTGAAATTATTGGGGTTGTCGGGCCTACGGGAAGTGGTAAGAGTCAATTAATTTCCGACATTGAACAGCTTGCACAAGAAGATACTTCTTCAGGAAGACAAATCCTTATTAACGGAAAAGTGCCCGACTATGAAATAAGAAATAATCCGCGAAAAAAAATGGTTGCTCAATTGTCGCAAAACATGAACTTTCTTGCCGATATGAGCGTAGCGGATTTTTTATGCTTACATGCAAAATGCAGGGGAAAAGAATATATTGATGTTAGTAAAATCATTAGTCTTGCAAATGAATTAACAGGGGAACCAATAAAAAGCAATGATAATCTTACGATATTAAGTGGCGGACAATCAAGAGCATTAATGGTGGCTGATGTTGCAGTAATAAGTGAATCACCTATAGTTTTGATTGATGAAATCGAAAACGCGGGAATAAAAAAACACGAAGCATTAAATTTATTATCTGGTCAGGGGAAGATAATTTTAGTTGTGACACATGACCCTGTTTTAGCCCTAAGCGCCGAAAGAAGAATTATTATGAGAAACGGTGGGATGCAAAACATTATTCATAGCTCAATAGATGAAAAAATTGCCTCAAAAAAACTGAGTGAACTGGATCGCAACATCCTTTTATTGAGAGAGAAAGTAAGATCAGGTGAAGTAATAGGCAAGCTGAATTTTGAACCGGCATTTTAAATTCTCCACAAATGAAACTAATAATTGTTGCAGGCACTCCCGGTGCAGGGAAGACAGCTGTATTATTACACACAATAAAGTTACTAAAAGGCAAAGACATAAAACCTTCGGTTGTAAAGATTGATTGTTTAAGTACGGATGATGACAAGCGATTTGCAAAACTAAATATTCCCGTATTATTAGGCCTATCGAAAGATATGTGCCCCGATCATTTTTCGATATACAATATTGAAGAAATGATTGATTTTGCCGTAAACAATAAGTCGGATATGTTAATAATGGAAACAGCAGGCCTTTGCCACAGATGTGCACCTTACACAACTAACTGCATAGGAATTTGTGTTATTGATGCAACAAGTGGCCCTAACAACCCAACTAAAGTCGGCCCGTTTTTAAGCTGTGCCGACATTGTTGTAATTACAAAAGGTGATATGATTTCACAGGCAGAACGTGAAATATTCAGAGAAAGAATAATTGAAGTAAATCCGAATTGTAAAATCATTGATGTAAATGGATTAAGCGGACAAGGCTGTACGGAACTTGCAAATCAAATAAGGCTTGCAAAAACAGAAGTATCAAATAATGAATTACTCAGGCACAATGCTCCTTTTGCAGTATGCACACTTTGTGTCGGCGAAAAAAGAGTAAATAAAAAATATCATAGAGGCTTATTACGAAAGATAGACGGATTACAAAATTACATTGGCGAATAATTAAATAAATTTGAATGTTAAGAAAAATTATAAATAAACTACCCGGATTTAATTGTGGGAATTGCGGATATTCAAGATGTGATGAATTTGCTGAGGCATTATTAAGCAAAAACAAAAATGTTTCAGATTGCCCCATTTTAATCCGGGAAGAATTTAAAGAAAAAAGAAATTACATAGAGAAAATTTTAAATAAATCAACAGATTTAAATAATAAAAAAGGAAAAATAATAGGGCTTATTGATAATTATGAGGCGGATATTGTTTTAGAACCTTTAAGTGGTGAAAATTCTTGCAGAGAAGTTTTGCTTTCGATGGGAAGCTCACAAATGCAAATAAATGACATTATTAGGTATAGGCCGTTGGGATGCCCGATAACACATTTTGCAAAAATAATCGAAATTCAAAACTTTCTATTAACGGTTAACATTATCGGCCCGGGTGAAAGATTGGGTAAAGAGTTTCAGTATAAAGATATTGGAACCTGTATTGTCCTTGCTTTTAAGGGTAAATACCATGGAAAAAATATTAAAGTAGGTGAAACTGTTCGTTTTCTGCCAAAGCATTGTATGATGCAAAAAATACACTCGGGAGTTGTTGTCAATATTGAAAATGATAATGTTATTATTGAAGGAATTGATCTTAAGGTTTGGGAGCCGGCACAGAAATTTGATTAAGATATATTTTCCGCCATAACAAAAAAAGCAAACTTTCTTATAATGTTAAATATCAATGTAATAATAAAACGGGGTTTTTCTCTGTGAAACTTTCAAAAATCTTTGAGTAACTTAGTGTAATAGTTATACCACAGATTTGCAAGGAGTAGCTCGATTTACACAAAGAAAACTTTAGTGAAGTACACAAAATTTAAAAGCATTGAACAACTTTGGTTGTTCGCCATACTCTTTTTTTCGTAATTTTAATTTTTAATAAAAACCAAAATAATAAGAATATGGAAAATTTTATAATTAATACCCCCACAATTTTACATTTTGGAAAAAATGTTGGTCAAGAGCTTGGAAAAACCTTGGCTAAATACGGAAATAAAGTTCTATTAATTTATGGAAAAGGTTCAATAAAATCTAATGGAATATATCAACAAATAATAGATCAGTTTAATTCATGCAACATTCAACACATAGAATATCAGGGAATCAAAGCAAATCCAATTATTGAAGATGTTGATAAAGCCGCTGAGTTTGGAAGAAAAAACAATGTTGATATTATCCTTGCTGTGGGTGGGGGAAGTGTGATTGATACCGCAAAAATTGTTTCAATAGCTATTCCTATTAATAATCCTGCATGGGAATTTTTTGAGGCTAAAATCAAACCGGAAAAATCAATCCCCTTATTAACTGTATTAACATTTGCCGGGACAGGAACGGAAATGAATTCTTTTGCCGTTTCCCAAAATCTTCAAACACAGCAAAAACTTGGTTATGGAAATGATTTAGTTTATCCAAAGCACTCTTTTTTAGACCCTCAATATACGTTTACTGTACCAAAAGATCAAACGGCTTATGGAATAGTTGATTTAATTGCCCATTGTCTTGAAGCATATTTTGGAGGAGGTGAAGCTACTTTATCCGATCGTTTTGTTTATTCAATTATCCGGGAGGCAGTAGATTATGGCCCCGATTTGCTTAATAATCTGACAAATTATGAATTACGTGCTAAAATTATGTATGCAGCAACTACGGCCTTGAACAAGCTTACTTTTTACGGTCGAAGTTCCACTGACTGGGGTGTTCATAGTATTGGCCATGTTTTATCGTTACTTTATGACCTTCCTCACGGTGCAACACTTTCGATTGCTTATCCGGCCTGGCTGAAACTATTTGAAGATAGGATTCCAAAAAGGATTATTGAATTGGGTGAAAATTTGTTTGGAGTTAAAACTACTAAAGAAACAATTTCCGGTTTTGAATCGTTTTTCAAATCAATGAACTGTCCGATAAGGCTTTCAAATACAGGAATAAAATATGATAAAAAAACAATTCTCGAAACAATGAAACTTAATAAAGTTTCTGGTTTTACTCATAAAATTTCAGTTGAAGATT
>CAZBSL010000075.1:0-2466 GCA_964494265.1 uncultured Bacteroidales bacterium | reverse complement strand
ATGAAAAAGATTAATCTTCTTCTTTCTGTGATTCGGCATATTCTTTCAGAAGTTTTTCCTGAATATCGTTAGGCACCTGAGCATATTCGGCAAATTTCATGCCATAAGTAGCTCTTCCACTTGTTAATGAGCTTAATGCGGTAGAATATTTATTTAGTTCGGATAAAGGTACTTTCGCTTTAATCTGCTCACCTTCCATTCCCATGATTATTGCTCTACGTCCCTGTAAATCTGTCATTACATTACCCATTTTATCTTCAGGTACAATTACTTCAATATCATAAATAGGTTCGAGAATTTTAGGTGCTGCTTCTTTAAAAGCCATACTAAAGGCATGTTTTCCGGCGAGTTTAAATGAAATTTCATTTGAGTCAACCGAGTGCATTTTCCCATCATAAACACAAACCCTAATATCTCTTGCATAAGAACCGGTTAATGGGCCTTCTTCCATACGATCCATTAAACCTTTCAAAACTGCCGGCAAGAATCGGGTATCAATTGCTCCACCAACTATACAGTTATAAAATATTAATTTCCCACCCCAGTCAAGTTCAATTTCGTTTTTACCTCTAACATTTACAGCAACAATAGCCTCACCTTTGGAAACATTTAAAGGATTAACAGAGCTTTTCCTAAGCATCTGGTTTACTTTATATTTAGACGGTTCAGGCATACCTTCCTTAAAAGGTTCGATAACCATGTGTATTTCGCCAAATTGTCCGGCACCACCCGATTGTTTTTTGTGTTGATAAGTTGCTTGCGATACTTTAGTGATTGTTTCTCGATAAGGGATTTTTGGTGCAAGAAATTCAATAGGGATTTTTTCAATTGTTTCAATATGCCATTTTGCAATATTTAAATGTAACTCTCCCTGTCCTTCTAATATTAATTGTTTCAGCTCTTTGAAATAATTAGAAATCAAAGTCTTATCTGATTTGCTTAATTCATTTAATATTACACCTAATTTTTCATCATCAGTTGAATTAACAGCTTTTATTGCAACACGAAATTTTGATTCAGGAAATGCAATAGGCTCAATAACCCTATCTGAATTTTTTGCAGAATTTAATGTATCGTTAATATGAGTGTTTTTTAATTTTATAGTTGCACCTATATCACCTGCAAGCATTTTGTCAACTTTTTCACGATTCTTTCCGGCAATTACAAAAAGCTGAGTAATTCTTTCTTTGTTTTGAGTTCTGGAATTGATCAAATCCATACTTTCATTTACTTCGCCCGAAAGAACTTTAAAGAAAGTGATTTCCCCTAAATGCGACTCTTGAATTGTTTTAAAAACAAATAAAGTTGGAGATTCGGCAACATCACATTTGATTTCTTCTCCTTCAGTAGTTTTCGGAGCAGGCATTTCATTTGAAAATGGAGTATTGCTTGAAACAAATTCGAGCAATCTGCCAACACCCATATTTTGTTTTGCTGCAACACAAACAACTGGAAACATTCCTCTTGTTCTAATACCTAATTTAATTCCTTTTTGAATTTCTTCTTCCGATAAAGTTCCTTTATCAAAAAATATTTCCATCAATTCTTCATCGTTTTCAGCAGCATTTTCAATTAATACATTTTGAAGTTCTTCTGCTTTATCTTTTTCCGAAGCCGGAATATCGCTAATTTCAGGTTTTCCACCACCTTCAGGATAGGTGAACATTTTCATCTTTAATAAATCAATTAAAGAATTAAAATTAACACCCGGATTAACAGGATATTGAATCAATGTAACACCATTACCGTATTGTTGTTTCATTAACCGGATTGTTTCATCAAAATTCGAATTTTCGTGTTCAAGATGATTCATTGCAAAAACAATCGGTTTATTGCATTTTTCAGAATTACGCATTGCAATATCGGTTCCAACCTCAACACCGTTTTGTGTATTAACAACAACAACAGCGCTATCGACAACTTTTAAAGCAGAAATTACTTCACCAACAAAATCGTCAAAACCGGGAGTATCAATTATATTGATTTTCTTATTGTCGTACAAGGCATATAATACTGTCGATGATATAGAATTTTGACGTTCGAGTTCGATTTGCTGATAGTCGGAAACAGAATTTTTTTCATCAACAGATCCTCTCCTGTTTATAACTTCTCCTTCAAAAAGCATAGCCTCGGCAAGAGTTGTTTTTCCCGTTTTTGCACCTCCAAGAAGTGCAATATTTTTTATTTCGTTAGTTTTATAAATTTTCATGTTGGTAAAGTTTCATATATGATTTCAATTTTCATCCTGAAAAATGGCTGCAAAAGTATAAAATTCTGACAAATAATAATAACACTTAGGAAAAAATTTAGAAAAACTTCATAAGGACTTCAATGTCTGGTATTAAGGTTAATGAGTCTTATTGAAATTCTGTATTACTGCTAATTTAGTGAAGAAATAGATAAATGCTAAAATGATTGAATGCTAAAATGCGAGAATAAAAATAATACGCAAAATGAATAAAAAAA
>CAZBSL010000074.1:7884-12550 GCA_964494265.1 uncultured Bacteroidales bacterium | reverse complement strand
AATTACAAATCAATTTAATAGCCATACAAAATAATTTATTGAAAAAAGAAAAAATATTTTGGTTTCGTATGATTATATTTGTAATTTTGCACCCCAAAAAATCTAAATTATAGAAATAATAAGTATGTATTTAACATCTGAAGTAAAAAAGGATATTTTTAAAGGATACGGAAAATCCGAATTTGATACCGGATCATCGGAGGGTCAAATTGCTCTTTTCACTCATAGAATTAAGCATTTAACTGAGCATTTAAAAATAAATAAAAAAGATTTTGCTACTGAACGCTCCTTAGTTTTATTAGTAGGAAAAAGAAGAAAATTGCTCGATTATTTAAAAAATACTGAAATAGAAAGATACAGAGCAATTATTAAAAAGTTAGGACTTAGAAAATAATTTCTCAAAACTACTAATTAAGGCAATGTAGATTGCCTTTTTTTATCTTAATGTTACTGATATTCTAATTTATTGAAAATTCAGTATTATTCTTAACTTTACAGAAACGAATTATTACATAAAACAAAAAAATTATGTCAATTAAAAGTATTTCAAAATCAATTGATTTGGGAGACGGGAAAATTATTTCTATTGAAACCGGAAAATTAGCTAAACAAGCAGATGGTTCAGTAGTTGTAAAAATGGGAAACACAATGTTATTGGCAACAGTTGTCTCAAACAAGGAAGCCAGAGAAGACGTTGACTTCTTGCCTCTTTCGGTCGAATATAGAGAAAAATACGCAGCCGCCGGAAAATTTCCGGGAGGATTTTTTAAACGTGAAGCCAGGCCTTCTGAATACGAAATTTTAATCTCCCGTTTGGTTGACAGAGCTTTACGGCCTTTGTTCCCTGACGATTATCATTCAGAAACTCAAATGTTTATTAGTTTGATTTCCTTTGATAAAGATGTTGCCCCTGACGCACTTGCCGCACTTGCTGCTTCGGCTGCCTTAATGGTTTCTGATATTCCTTTCAAAGGACCAATTTCAGAAGTTCGTGTTGCAAGGATAAATGGAGAATTAAAAGTCAATCCAAAAATATCCGAATTAGAAAAGGCTGATTTAGACCTTATAGTTGCTGCAAGTATAGATAATATTATGATGGTAGAAGGCGAAATGAAAGAAGTTTCGGAAGAAGCAATGATTGAAGCTTTAAAAGTTGCACATGATGCTATCAAAATTCAATGTAAAGTTCAACTTGAACTTGCCGAACTCGTTGAAAAAGCGAAACAAAAACGCGAATACTGCCACGAAGAAAAAGACGAGGAATTAAAAGAAATTATTGAAAAAGCGACTTATGACAAATGTTATGAAGTGGCAAATTCTTCAATAGCCGATAAACATAAGAGAACCGAGTCCTTCAATAAAATTAAGGAAGAATTCATTGAAACATTAGATGAAGAAAAACAAAAAGAACAAGCTTCACTCATAGGCAAATATTTCCACGATGTTGAGAAAAAGGCAGTCAGAGATGTTGTTTTAAATGAAAGAATAAGATTAGACGGTCGAAAACTTGATGAAATTCGTCCTATTTGGAGCGAGATTGATTATCTGCCTGCAGCTCACGGATCGGCAATTTTTACAAGAGGCGAAACTCAATCGCTTGTAACAGTTACACTCGGAACAAAACTTGACGAGCAAATGATTGATGGAGTTGTTTTTGATGGAAAGAATAATTTTTTGCTGCACTATAATTTTCCATCTTTTTCAACAGGAGAAGCAAGGCCAATGCGAGGGACAAGCCGCAGGGAAATCGGTCATGGAAATTTAGCTATGAGAGCATTAAAATTTGTTCTCCCCGGCAGAGAAGAAAATCCTTATACAATTAGGATTGTTTCCGATATCCTTGAATCAAACGGTTCTTCATCAATGGCTTCAGTTTGTGGTGGAACTCTTGCGTTATTGGACTCCGGTGTTAAAATCACTAAACCGGTTTCAGGTATTGCTATGGGTTTGATATCAGATTCTAAAACTGGAAAATACGCCATTCTGTCGGATATTCTTGGTGATGAAGATCATCTTGGTGATATGGATTTTAAAATTACAGGGACAAAAGACGGAATAACTGCCTGTCAGATGGATATTAAAGTTGACGGACTTTCTCACGAGATTTTAAGCGAAGCATTGGAACAAGCAAAAAAAGGGCGACTTCATATTCTTGGCGAAATGGAAAAAACTATCACCGAACCACGTGAAGATTACAAACCTCATGTTCCAAGAATTGTAAAGATGGTGATTGCTAAAGAATTTATTGGCGCAATAATAGGCCCGGGAGGAAAAATTATCCAGGAAATTCAAAAAGAAACAAATTCGACTATCGTTATTGAAGAAATAGACGAAAAAGGTTATATCGACATAGTTGCTGTTGATAAAACTTCAATTGATGCTGCAATTGCTTGGATAAAAGGTATTGTTGCAGTTCCTGAAGTCGGAAAAGTTTATGATGGCACAGTTAAAAACATTACTCAATTTGGTGCTTTTATTGAAGTTCTTCCCGGAAAAGACGGATTGCTCCATATTTCTGAAATTGATTGGCAAAAAACTCAAAATGTTTCAGATGTACTTAAAGAAGGTCAAAAACTTGAAGTTAAGATTATTGGTGTTGATGAAAGAAGTGGAAAAATTAAACTTTCCCGAAAAGTCTTGCTTCCTCGACCACCACGAAATAATAACTAATTTTTTTTGTAACAAAAATATTTTATTATCGTAAAACCTACTTGCTGAAAAAATAAGAATAATAATATTATGAGGCAATTAAAGATAACTAAACAAGTTACAAATAGAGAAACTGCTTCTCTTGATAAATATCTTCAAGAAATCGGAAAAGTTGAACTAATAACCGCCGACGAAGAAGTTGCTTTAGCCCAAAGAATTCATCAGGGCGATAAACTTGCTTTAGAAAAACTCACAAAATCTAACCTTCGTTTTGTTGTTTCAGTATCGAAACAATATCAAAATCAGGGATTAAGCCTTCCTGATTTAATTAATGAAGGCAATCTCGGACTGATTAAAGCTGCACAAAGATTCGATGAAACAAGAGGTTTTAAATTTATCTCCTATGCAGTTTGGTGGATTCGCCAATCAATTTTACAAGCTTTAGCCGAACAATCGAGAATTGTTCGCTTGCCTTTAAATAAAATTGGCGCCATCAACAAAATCAATAAAGCTTATGCAAAACTCGAACAAAAATTCGAGAGAGAACCGAATCCGGGAGAAATTGCAGTCTTACTTGAAGTAACTGAAAGGGAAGTCAAAGAATCAATGAAAAATGCCGGACGACATGTTTCTATGGATGCTCCTTTGGTACAGGACGAAGACAATAATATGTACGATGTACTCAAAGGCGAAGAAGTAGTTACACCGGAAGCGGAATTATTATATGATTCATTAAGAAAAGAAATTGATAGAGCCGTTTCAACTCTGACCAAACGTGAAGCTGATGTTGTCAGATTATATTTTGGATTAGAAGGCAAACACCCGATGACACTTGAAGAAATTGGCGAAAGATTTGATTTAACTCGCGAAAGAGTTCGACAGATTAAGGAAAAAGCTATCAGAAGATTAAAGCATACGTCAAGAAGTAAAATATTAAAATCATATTTAGGATAGTTTTCCTATTAAAGAAAATATTAATTTTGAGCGGGCAAACAAGTCCGCTTTTTTTATTTTATCTAAAAATATGAAGAAAAAAATTGAAGAAAAAAACAGATCATTATTAGTAGCACCATCTTTGCTTTCCGCTGATTTCTCTGATTTAAAATCAGAAATTGAGATGATTAACAACAGCATGGCCGACTGGTTTCACCTTGACATTATGGATGGCGTTTTTGTTCCTAACATCACATTTGGTTTTGAAATAATTAAACATATAAAAAAATATGCTAAAAAACCTCTTGATGTACATCTTATGATCATTGATCCCGACAAATATATCAAACAATTTGTTGAGGCTGGTGCCGATTTAATTAGTGTTCATATCGAAGCTTGTACACATCTTCATCGAAGCATACAACTTATTAAATCGCATGGGATTAAAGCTGGAGTTGCATTAAATCCGCATTCAAATGTCAACCAACTTGAAGATATCATTTCAGATATCGACTTTGTTTTAATAATGTCAGTGAATCCTGGTTTCGGCGGGCAAAAGTTTATCGAAAACTCTTTTAATAAAATCAATCAATTGAAAAATCTGATTGAAACAAAAAAGTCCTCAGCATTAATAGAGGTCGATGGAGGTATTAACTTAAACAATGCAAAGAAGTTATACGATTGCGGAGCAAATGTTCTTGTTGCCGGTAATTCTGTTTTTACATCTCAAAACCCTAAAAAGATTATTTCACAATTAAAGAATATTAGTGTATCATAATACAAAATTTTATTAGATTTGCTATTTTTAAAAACAAAAATTGACAATGAGTATAGAAATTCAAAGCTTAAAACCCGGAAGATTGTGGTATTATTTTTCAGAAATATTGAAAATTCCACGCCCCTCGAAAAAAGAAGAAAAAATTGCAGAATACATACTTAATTTCGGGAAACAACTTGGTTTAGAAACCTTAAAGGACAAGGTTGGAAATGTTTTAATTAGGAAACCTGCAACAAAAGGAAAAGAAAAAGTAAAATCTGTTGCCCTACAAAGTCATTTGGATATTGTTTGCGAAAAAAATGCCGA
>CAZBSL010000074.1:0-7784 GCA_964494265.1 uncultured Bacteroidales bacterium | reverse complement strand
AGGGCACAACCTTAGGTGCTGATGACGGAATAGGAGTTGCAACCCAATTAGCTATTCTTGAGGCCAATGACATTCCTCACGGGCCAATGGAATGCCTTTTTACAATTGATGAAGAATCAGGTATGTCAGGTGCATTTGGTTTAAAACAAGGTTTTCTGAAAAGTAACATTTTAATAAATCTTGATTCGGAAGACGAAGGTGAATTATTTATCGGTTGTTCGGGAGGAAGAGACACAACTGCTAAACTTGCATATAAAAATGAGAACGTTCCCAATAATTCAATCGCACTCAAAGTCATTGTTAATGGATTAAAAGGAGGGCATTCGGGTGATGAAATTAACAAAGGAATCGGTAACGCTAATAAAATCCTAAATCGACTACTTTGGAATGCAAATAATAAATTTGATTTGAGAATAAGCGTCTTTTCGGGCGGAAATTTGAGAAACGCCATTGCAAGAGAAGCTTTTGCAAAAATTACTATTCCAGAAAAACAAAAAAAAGAGTTTATCAATTTCATTGAAGATCTTTCAATTCAAATCAAGGAAGAATTTAATATTACCGATCATGGCCTTAGTATCAAAATCCAAGAGATTGATATTCCTGACTTTGTAATTGATAAAATATCTCATGAAAAACTCCTAAACACCATTTATGCATGTCCGCATGGAGTAATAACGATGTCGGCTGAAATTCCAAACTTCGTTGAAACCTCAACAAACCTTGCTGCGGTGAAAACTTTGGATGGAATTATAGAATTTATTACGAGCCAAAGAAGTTCGGTTGAATCGGCAAAAGATAATGTTTGTGCAATGGTAGCAAGTGTTTTTAAATTAGCCGGAGCAGAGGTGATTCAAATCGGAGGTTATCCCGGCTGGACCCCTAACCCGAATTCCGAAATTGTAAATATTACAAAAGCTTCTTACAAAAAATTGTTTTATAATGAAGCAAAAGTATTGGCTATTCATGCAGGCCTTGAGTGCGGGCTTTTTAAATCCGTTTATCCGGAAATGGATATGATCTCATTCGGCCCGACAATAAAAGGTGCCCACTCGCCTGATGAGCGTTTGGATATTAATACCGTAACAAAATTCTGGGATTTAACTCTCGATGTTTTAAATCACATTCCTGAATAAAGCTTTTTAATAATCTTATTCAAAACAATCTTATCTTTAAATAATAAATCCAAGAGGATAAAAATAAAATATAATTGATCATAAATCATAATTATGAGTGGATTTTTTGGTAGTATTTCTAAAGAGGATTGTGTATCTGATGTATTTTATGGTACAGATTATCATTCTCACCTCGGTACAAAAAGAGCGGGAATGGTTGTTTTTTCAAAAGAAAAAGGCTTTCAGCGAGAGATTCACAATCTTGAGAATAGTTATTTCAGAAACAAATTTGAAAACACAATATTAAAATTTTCAGGGGAAAGCGGGATTGGTATCATCAGCGATACCGAAGCACAACCTATTCTGGTAACTTCACATTTGGGACAATTTGCTGTTGCTACGGTCAGTAAGATTGTAAATATTGATGAATTGGAAGAACGTTTTATGAAACAGCATCGAACTTTTTCCGAGAGAAGTCAGGGTGCAGTCAATCCAACAGAATTAGTTGCCATGCTGATAGCTGAAGGAGAAGATTTTACTTCAGGAATTCAAAATGTTTACGATCGCATTAAAGGATCTTGCTCAATATTAATTGTAACTGATAATTGTTTAATTGCTGCCCGCGACAAACTCGGAAGAACTCCAATTATTATAGGAAAAAAAGAAAATGCTTTTGCAGCAACTTTTGAAACATGTTCATTCCCGAATCTCGGTTATGAAATTGAAAAATATTTAGGCCCGGGAGAAATTGTCAGAATAACTGCCGATGGATTTGAACAATTACGAAAGCCTAATAAAAAAATGCAAATATGTGCATTTCTATGGGTTTATTATGGCTATCCGCCTTCGTTTTATGAGGGTATTAATGTTGATGAATGTCGTTATCGTTGTGGTGCAATACTTGCAAAAAATGATAACATAAATGTTGATTTTGCAGCCGGGATTCCCGATTCTGGCATTGGCCATGCAATGGGATACAGCAACGAAAAACATGTACCTCTTAAGCGTCCATACTCAAAATACACTCCAACCTGGCCACGTAGTTTTATGCCTCAAAATCAAAGTATGCGTAATCTCGTTGCTAAAATGAAATTACTTCCAAATAGTTCTGTAATAAAAGATAATAAAGGTGTTTTTCTTGACGACTCAATAGTTCGCGGCACTCAGTTAAAAGGTAATGTACGCGACCTGCATAAAGCCGGTATCAAAGAAATTCACATGCGCATTGCCTGTCCGCCTCTTACTTTTCCATGCGAATTTCTCAACTTCAGCCGGTCGAGATCCAATCTTGACCTTGCAACACATAAGGCTGTTAAACAACTTGAAGGAAAAGATAATGTTGACATGAATATTTATTCTGACGCAAATAATGGAAAATACCAAGAGATGGTAGAACGTATTCGTAAAAACCTTGACCTCACCTCTCTGAAATTTCAAAAACTTGACGACCTGGTTGAAGCTATCGGACTACCGAAGGAAAAACTTTGTACTCATTGCTGGGATGGCTCGGGGTATTTTTAGAAAGAAATATAAATTTTTTCCAAGTTCACATTAAAACTTCCGGTATAATATAAATTACCAAATCAGAACAATTCAACAATATAACAATGTATTAATCATCTCACTCAAATTCTCCCTCATTCTGAAATTCTTTACCTACAAACCGACATTAAAACCTACCCTGAAAATCGGGTTAGAATAAAGTGAGTTAATATCTTCGTTCAAATTCCATAAAATCATAATGCTAACGGATGCTCTTTGGCTAACATGCTGGTTATAACCTCCACCAACAAGAACATTAGTAATCGTAATATTATCTTTATCGTTTGAAGGCCAATAGAAGGCATCATAGTTTAAAACTTCGACCTCGCTATGTGCAAAAAAATCCTGATAGATATAATATCTTGCAAATATGCGTCCACCGAAAATGTTTGTTGAATAATCGGGATTAAACCTCGTGTCTTTATAATATTGATAGGTGAATCCGATTCCGGCTGAAAAATCATCGGTTATTTTATAGCCGAGGAGGGGTGAAATTTCTATTAACGTAATTGTTCCAAATTGAAGCCCAAGATTTCCACCAAGAAAAATCCTATCTTTAAAACTTTCTTTGCTCTCAATATTTTGTTGTTGTGCAGATGTATTTAACGAAAAAAATAGTGAAATAATGATCACCGCTATTATTCTAAATAAAGGTCTTTTATTCATATTCAATGTTTTTATCATTTTGTAAAAGTATAAAAAAAAATTCAGGTCATTAATTAAAAAATCTATAATCTCTTTGTTTATATCTTGATATTTATTCGTAACTTTACACACAATCCTAAAAGCGCTGTTTGCCATTCGAAGTTTCTAATTACGAACGGCAAATAGTTGAGGATTTTTAATCCTCATTTTCGGATGTTTTTCGTAAGTTTACAATACTGATGTAAAGCCATATCGTGAAAAAAGATTAAAAAAGATTACAATGAAAATATTACATATAAAAATTGTTTTATCATTTGCTTTTGTGATGATAATCTCATCAAGCAACGGATTGATGTATTCCGAAAATCAGACTGAATCCGAAGTTTTGAAAGCAACTATCATTGAAAATTTCGATAGTGGTTCAGTAAACCTGAAATCCTATCCGGGTGAAGATGAAGACCCCTTTGATTGGGAACTAAATTCTGAAATCACTTATGAAAACTCGCCGTATTCATTAAAATTGTATGGAAATACATGGAAGATTCAAGACATTCAAACCATAGTTGTTGATACGGGTGATGTTTGGCAAGTTTCTGCTTACATAGCCTCGAAAGCAGAAATCCAGGGATTTGGGATAATGGATTCTGCAAATGTGCTTTTCTATTCTTTTGCCGGTTCAGAAGAATTGAGTTTCGAAGAATGGATACCTGTCTATCAGGGTTGTTTCCCTGAAGACAAATGGAATAATTATCAACTTCCAATTGCCGATGACTGGCTTGCTTTATATGATTATTTGCCAAAAATTACAAGCATAGTATATGTTAATGATAGAGATGCCTACTCACAAGGTGTAGTTTATTTTGATAATATTATTAACATTACAAATGATTTACCCTGTATTCCGGAAGTTTCCATTGATTACTCTATCGGGAATACCTATACTGATGGAGGCGGCAATAAAGTTGTTGATGTTCAATTTTTCAGTGAAGTCATTGATCCCGATAGCGATGAACATGATTTTTTCTGGAATTTTGGAGATGATTCAACAAGCATAGAACAAGAACCGCTACATACATTTCTAATTGCCGATGATCATCCTTACAAAGTTTTACTCGAAGTTGTTGACTCAACAAATATGTGGGGGCAGGCAAGTTGTATCATAGATGTCGATCCGGGAAGCAGTTCCTTTCCGATTACAATAAATTTTGTCGGTGATATTATGTTAGCCCGAAAGTATGAGTACGAGGGCGGAATTATTCCGACACAAGGAGTTGAAGCAATATTTGAACCGACAAAACCATATCTCGGAGATACTGCCGATATAACAGTTGCCAATCTCGAATGCGCCCTGACTACACATATGGTTCATCATCCTTCAAAACCATATTATTTTAAAGGCTCTCCGGCAAATGTCAAGGGCCTGACTTATGCAGGAATAGATATTGTTTCTCTCGCAAACAATCATATTTTGGATTATTTGTTGCCTGGAATGAAAGAGACCCAATCAGTATTGGAAAATAATTATATTTTTTATTCTGGTGCAGGTGCAAATTCATATGAAGCTTATCTTCCGGTTTTTTATTCAAAATCAGGTGTAAATTTTGCCTTCTTGGCTGCGAGTGACCGAACAGGGCAGTATAATAATTATCAACCATATTTGAATGCAGGCTATAACAAATCCGGTTTTGCCAACCTAACAGAATATTACCTCAGAAAGCAAATTAATGAAGTAAAGAATATTTCTGATTTAGTTGTCTTGGAATGGCATTCGGGATCAGAGTATTCAATAAACCCGGGAATCAATGATAATACGGGTATTCCTTTTGTTGAGGAATACGGCGGGGATGAAGACTATTCGCCACTTTTTGATGCTCCAAGCGCCCATAATAGGGAAATCAGGCATTTTGCAATCGACAATGGAGCTGATTTAGTAATTTGCCATCATCCTCATATTATTCACGGTGTGGAAGTTTATAACGGTAAATTGATCGCTCATTCACTCGGAAATTTTGCTTTCGATCTGGATTATCCCGAAACTTGCCCTACAATGATTTTAAATTCAAACGTTAACGAAACTGGATTTTTTGAATTTACTATCACACCCGTCTATATCGACGATTATATTCCCAAAAGGGCCGAAGGAGGTTTAGGTTTGCATTTATTAAATTACATTGCCCAACGCTCAAAGGATTTAAATACCTATCTGAGAGTTGACAGAGAAAATGTAATTGCACAAGTTATCATAGACACATTGAATATGACTACTTGCGAAACGGAATATATTGTTGAACTTCCAATGGAAGAAGTAAACAGCAATTGGGAAACTGCTCCATATCCACTGGAGAAAGAAGGTAGCATTTCTTCTGTCAACAATATTCAACCACAAGGCAATTATGAATATCGCTTAGGGAGAGAAAATATTTGGTTCGGAAATATGGAGGATGAAGGCTGTAGTTTGTGGAATTTAAATAGCGACGATGAAAATTATTGCGATACGGTTTCTTTCGCAGGTGAATGCTCAATCCAGCATAGGAGAGATGCTGGTACTTCCTCTAATATTGTTACGAATTTTGAGGAAAGAATAATCTGCCGTTCCGATGACATAAATTATTCGCTCTGTGCTTATATAAAAACACAGAATGCTTCAGATGTAACAATTGAAATAAAATATTATGTAGATCGTATTAGTAATTATTCACTCGGCATGGAAAATATTGGTGTTTGGATAGATGGCGATACCCCCTGGACTTTTTATCATAAAGAATTAAGTATTCCAAACGGAACAAAATTCTTTGATATTCGTTTAAATAGTAATGTTCCTAATTCGGGTACAGCATTTTCATGGTTCGATAATGTTAATCTTATTAGCTGGGATAGTTGGGGAGCATTTGATATCGGGCAAGCAATACCTGCTCCTAATGATTTTTATTTCCTTCAAATTAAATCGCCGCAAAATTCGGATGAAATTGTCGTAAATTATTCAGAGACTGTTTTTAATGTCTCTACAACTGTAACTCAAAACTATTCACTAATTAACGGGTATCAGTTTATATCATCAAGAATTATTCCCGAAAACCACGATATGCAAATGCTTTGTACTGACATATTGGATAATCTTGATTTTGTAAGAAATACGGCAGGTTTAATGTTACGAAAAATAGGGCCAAACTGGGTAAACAGCATTGGTGATTGGATTACATGCGAAGGTTATCTGTTCAGAATGAATGAGGCTGATAATTTTGAAATTGAAGGAACAGAAATCAATCCTCAATCCCCTATTAATTTAATATTTGGTTACCAAATAATAAGTTATTTACCGGAACTGCCGATTAATACCAACGATGTTTTTGCAAATGTTTTAGATAATCTTGATTTTGTAAGAAATTCATCAGGTTCTACGTTTAGAAAAATCGGAAACTTTTGGATAAATGGAATAGGAAATATGAATCCTAATGAAGGCTATCTTGTTAAGATGAACGCTGCGGATGTATTAATTTACCCTGTGGAAACAAAAACTTTGCTTGTTGAAAGTAATGTAAAACCAAAGCATTTTAGTATTAAAAACGCTAATCCTTATGATCCGGTTTGGACAATTTATCTTGATAAAGGAGATTTTGAACAAGGTGATGAAATTGGAATCTTTGATGATGAAGAACTTGCCGGAGTAGCTATGGTAGTTTCCGATAATATTCTTGAAAATGCTATTCCTGTTTTCAGTAATCTTTATGAAGTTGGAAATAAGCCAGTAATAAAAGTCTGGGATAAAAGTGAGAATGAAGAATATATTTTAAACGATTATTCATTTTCAAATCCTTATGGGGATGCATGGATGGAAGATGTTTTCCCTGCTGAGGATGGAGAATATAGTTTACTGCATTTCTACACAACAGGAATACCCAATGATAATTCAATTAATCCGTCCTTTACTATTTATCCAAATCCTTCCGAAGGAATATTTAATATCTCAATCGAAGGAGTAAGCGAAAAAGTTCAAATAAAAGTGCTTGATGTTCACGGTAACAATTTCCGTTTTTTTGAAATTTCAGGATCAAATAAAATAATAAACGAAAAACTTGATCTAAAAGAATTAGCTGCCGGAGTTTATTTTATAAAATTTAGCAGCATGGGTTTTAATCAGGTTCGGAAAATTGTGATTCAATAAGAAAACAAAGGCTTGATGGGGTTTTTAAAACCAATTGAGCTAATTTTCATAAGAAATAAGTCACTTAATTCTTATTCTGGGAAAAATTTTGCTTGAAAAATGCTTGTTTTTTCAGTAGCTGTTTTATTAATCGAAAAAGTACGGGGTGTATTAATTCAAAAATATCCGGTTTTTGATTATTCTTTCAACCAATAGACAGTTCGCTCCCTTCCTTATTTGTAAGGAAAGGCCGGGGATGGATAAAAAAATCAAAAACTCCAATTTCAAATTCCAAAAATCCATAAAAAAAACCGCTTTTCATCACTCTTAAATCATGAAAAATC
>CAZBSL010000073.1:0-12619 GCA_964494265.1 uncultured Bacteroidales bacterium | reverse complement strand
GTCAAATTTATTTCAAAAAAACATTAAAGTCAAATTAAATGTTAACGTATTGTTTTTGACTTTTAGAGTAAAGAATGTTTACTTTTTCTTTATCAAAGCAGCAGTTTTAAAAGTATAATAACGCTGGACAACATAGCTGTAGATTACAACAATAACCGTAGTTATCATTTTTGAAATTGTTGGCCAGATAAATAAGTATTCAACAAATAATTTTAATGAAAAATAATTTATTAGAATCGATCCACCTACAGACAAAGCATACCTGAATAATTGAACTCTCCCTCTCAAAGATGAAGCTGTAAAAGTAATATACTTTGCAAATAGAAAACCTGTAGTAAAAGTGATAGGGAATACAAAAATAAATGCTGCAATATGTGGGCTTATTGCAAAAATTCCAAAGTCAACTATTTGTTTTTGAAGAATAAAATTATAAAAAATAAAATAAAGAAAAATATCTAATATTAAATTGAAACCTCCGGTAACAGCATAACGAAAAGTTTCGGGAGGTATGAATTTTTTAAAGGGAATGTAAAGCAGATTAATAATTGATACTATAAATCCGTTGATTTGAAATTTAATCATTAAATATTATTCCGTTTAGATAAAAAATTTAACAAAAGTAATAAAAGTTAATTGTTAAATTGATATATGAAAAATTGTAATTTTCAACAATGTAGCAATTTAATTTTAAACAATTTAATTGATGAAAAGTATATTCATATCTCTAAAAATCATATAGAAAAAAGCTGGCTCATCTTCAATTCTCAAGCAATGATGTTTTCAAATCGAAAAACTTATTAATAATGATTTCTGCAATCTGTACTGCATTTGTTGCGGCTCCTTTTCTTAGGTTATCTGACACAATCCAAAGGTTTAAACCTTTTGGATTTGAAAGATCCCTTCTTATTCTCCCAACGAAAACCTTGTCGCTCCCTTCTACATTTATTGGCATGGGATACAAATTATTTTTAGGATCGTCTTGCAAAACTATTTCCTCTCTTTCAGATAAAATCTTTTTTATTTCATTTAATTCGAAATCCTTTTCAAATTCAATATAAACAGATTCAGAATGCCCACCCGTAACAGGGACCCTAACTGCAGTTGAACTAATCCCCATGGTCGGTTCATTTAAAATTTTCCGGGTTTCGTTTATTATTTTCATTTCCTCTTTTGTGTAAGCGTTTTCCAAAAACACATCACAATGAGGTAAACAATTCTTATCAATCCGGTGCGGATAAACTTTTTCAACATCAATTCCACTTCTTTCACCCTCTAATTGGCTAATTGCTTTAACTCCCGAACCGGAGACAGACTGGTAGGTAGAAACAATAATCCGAGTTATTCTATACTTTTCATGCAAAGGAGAAATAGCCACCACAAGTTGTATTGTTGAGCAATTCGGGTTAGCGATTATTTTATCCGCCTTCTCAATAGAGTTTCCATTAATTTCAGGTACAATAAGTTTTACGTTCTGATCCATACGCCAGGCTGAGGAATTATCAATTACAAAAGTTCCGGCATCAGCAAATTTTGGTGCCCAGTCTTTAGATAATTCACCTCCGGCAGAAAAAATTGCAATGTCGGGTTTTGAATCCAAAGCACTTTTTACGTTTACAAGTTTGTATAATTTATTATTCAACTTGATTTGTTTTCCTACTGATTTTTCTGTTGCAGCCGGAATGAATTCTGAAACAGGAAAACATCTTTCTTCCAGAATCTCTATAATTTTATTACCAACAAGGCCGGTTGCACCTATTACTGCTATTTTCATATGTTTATATTTTCGTAGTTATTATATTTTTAGTTTATTACATTTTATTAAATCCAAAGATGGAAATTGGAAATTAGAAATTAGGGCTTCTTCCTAATTTTTAGTTTTATTATTCGATTATTCATTCAGATTATATGGGGTTTGCTGGTAAACATAATAATTCAACCAATTTGAGAACAACAAATTAGCATAAGTTCTCCACCTTACTATTGGAGTCTTACTACTATCATTATCAGGGAAATAATTTTCAGGGATAGTAGTTTTTACTCCATTATTAATATCTCTGAAATATTCTTCCCTCAAAGCAAGTGCATCATATTCTGAATGGCCGGTAATGAAAATACTCTTTTCATTTTTAGACATAATAATATATACTCCTGCTTTGTCTGATAGGGAAATAATATTCAAATCATTATTCTTTTCCACATCACTTGCTTTTATTTCCGAGTATCTTGAATGCGGTACGGGAAACAAATCATCAAATCCTCGAATGATAGAGTGTTTTCTGTCAACAACATAATGATCATACACACCAAATAATTTCTTTTTAAGCGGATGTTTTCGAATACCATAATGATGAAATAATCCTGCCTGGGCAGCCCAGCAAATATAAAGTGTTGAGGTGACATTTGCAGCCGCCCAACTCATAATATTTTTTATCTCATCCCAGTATTTTACATCTTCAAATTCAAGATGTTCGACAGGAGCACCGCTTATAATCATTCCATCGTATTTTTGATGACAGATGTCTTCAAAAGCTTTGTAAAAGGTTTTTAAATGATTGGGGGGTGTGTTTTTTGATTCATATGTTTTTGTTTTCACTAAGTCGATTTCCACCTGCAAAGGCGTGTTGGATAATAACCTAAGCAAATGAATTTCCGTTGCGATTTTTTTTGGCATCAAGTTAAGAATCGCAATTTTTAGCGGCCTGATGTCCTGATAAAAAGCAATGCTTTTTGTCATCACAAATATATTTTCGTCTTTAAGAACTTTTGTGGCCGGTAATGAATCCGGTATATTTATCGGCATAACATTTTATTTTTTATTACACATGTAGTTTTTTATGTCATTAAATATTTTTCAGGGCATTTTCAAAATCACTGATAATATCGTCAATGTGTTCAATACCAACTGAAACTCTTAGCATAGACGGAACAACTCCTGCACTTTGTTGTTCAACAATGTTAAGCTGATGGTGTGTGGTAGCAGAAGGTTGAATAATGAGAGTTTTTGCATCGCCCACATTTGCGAGATGACTGACTAAGCTGAGGTTTTCAACAAGTTTTTCAGCCGACTCTTTCCTTCCTTTTACAACAAATGATAAAACTCCTCCAAATCCGTTTTTCAGGTATTTCAAAGCATTGTGATGGGAAGGGCTATTTGAAAGCCCGGGATAATTTACTTTTTCAACTTTTGGATGTTTTTCAAGCCATAATGCAAGAGAAAGAGCATTTTCGCAAATCCGTTGAACCCTGAGAGAAAGCGTTTCTATGCCTTGAATCAACTGAAAAGAATTAAAGGGACTGATGCAGGGGCCAAAATCACGAAGGCCTTCAACACGTGCCCTGATAATAAAAGCAATGTTACCAAGGGAAGAATTTACACCAAAATTATCCCAGAAAACCAATCCGTGATATGCTTTGGAAGGTTCTGTAAATTGAGGAAATTTTCCGTTACCCCAATTATAATTACCACCATCAATAATAATACCACCCAAAGTAGTTCCGTGTCCACCAATCCACTTTGTGCAAGATTCAACCACAACATTGGCTCCATGTTTAAGGGGTTGGAACAGATAGCCGCCCGCCCCGAATGTGTTATCAACAAAAAGGGGCAGATCATGGCGTTGTGCCAGTTTTCCAAGTTCATCAAAATCGGGTATGCTGAATGCCGGATTACCGATTGTTTCAAGGTAAAGGGCTTTGGTATTTTCATCTATCAGACTCTCAAAATCCTGCACCTTATCCATAAGAGCGAATTTTACATTTATTCCAAGATTTTTAAAAGTTACTTTAAACTGATTGAAAGTTCCGCCGTACAGGAAAGGTGAGCTAACTATGTTATCGCCAACACTAAGAATATTGTTCAAAGCAATGAATTGTGCTGCATGCCCCGAAGATACCGCCAAGGCAGCCACACCACCCTCAAGTTGTGCTAAACGCTGCTCAAGCACATCAGTTGTCGGATTCATCAGTCGGGTATAAATATTTCCGAATTCTTTCAGAGCAAAAAGATCAGCCCCGTGTTTAGCATTTTTGAAAACATAACTTGTTGTTTGATAAAGAGGAACTGCCCTTGACAATGTAGTTTCATCAGGCTTATGCCCTCCGTGGACTTGTATCGTCTCAAATTTATAATTGTTTGGTTTCATTATTTTTAAATTAATTATTAAAAAATTCTTTATGGATTTCTTTAATGGCAAGATTGCTATTTCTTTTATCAATTACAAGGTGAGTAACCACCTCGGATGCACCCATTGAACTCATTAGTACATTGATGTTTTTGTTTGCCAGAACAGTAAAAATTTTTGCCGCAACCCCATATTTTTCCATCATACCATGCCCTACCACGGCCACAAGAGAAATGTCGTTTATCAATTTAATTTCCTTTACAAAAGGAAGTTCCAGTTGATCAATTAGTTGTTTTGCTGCGACGTCATCCTTAGACGAAAGCAGAATATTTATTGAAATTTGAGAAGTTATTACCGAGCTGATATTAATGCCTGCATTATTCAGAGCAGAAGTAATTTTTGCAAGTATTCCGGTTTTAATGCCAACTCCGGGCCCATTCAATTTCAACACACAAAAGTCATCACTAAACGAAATGCTTTTAACAACATTTTTTGAAATTTCTTCTTTTGAGTTTATCACCGTCAACGGCTCAGGATTCATTGTGTCTGATGTTGTGCAGAACAACTTTATCGGAATACTTTTTTCAATCAGCGGCTCAATAGTGCGGGGGTGAAGAATTTTCGCTCCAAAATAAGCCAGCTCAGCTGCTTCTTTATAGGTTATCCGTTTCAGTCTCATTGGATTTTTGATATAGTTCGGGTCAGCACTTAAAAACCCTTTTACTCCTTTCCATATTTCCAAAAAAGGTGAATCGATGCAATTTGCAATACAAGCTGCCGTATAATCCGATCCTCCTCGACCAAGTAATGTAACTTTAGCCTTAGTTGAAATACCGTAAAATCCGGGAATAATAAAGGTTTTATTGGCTGATAGTGATTTTTTTACTTTGCTCCGAGAAGCAGCGATTTCCACCGAAGCATTTCCA
This sequence comes from uncultured Bacteroidales bacterium, assembly GCA_964494265.1. GTDB lineage: Bacteria > Bacteroidota > Bacteroidia > Bacteroidales > JAEINX01 > JAEINX01. The sequence continues at coordinate 7,572 of CAZBSL010000073.1, read as the reverse complement.
TATTCACCATTTGTCAATAGCCCAATATTTTCAGGTAATGCTTCCTCACAATCAATGTTGTTTGTGAGTAAAACTTTTGATATAACGAGTGAACTAAGACGTTCTCCAAAACTTAAAATAAGGTCAGTCAGAAAACATGGAATCTCCTTAATATAATAAATACCCAACAAAAGATTTTCCAATTCCTTTATCTTATTATATAAGAGATGTTTGATTATATTCTGATGTTCAATTAAACTGACATTGTGTCGAACGATGTTGAAATGTTCTTCAAACAGAAATCTTGCGGCTTCGTTTATTTCTTCTTTATTTTTGAAAACCTTTTGCTGTAAAGCATCAAGAAAATCAGTAATCCCGAATAAAGCAGACACCACGACCACCACAGGTTTATTATGAGACAATATGATCTTTCGGAGTTTATTTATACCGTCAGCTTCTTTCAAATTAGAGCCACCGTATTTAATAACAATTTTTGACATAATAATTTTATTGATAAGTTATTTTTTTAAGAAATTAATTGAGAGAGAACAGCATTTTCAGCTTTTCCCTATTTAGAGAATTTGCAAGACTAATATGTTAATAAAGTCTTGCCTGTCGCATGGACATAGGCATGAATAGCAAAAAGGAATTCTCGTCTGAAACTTTGCCTTTATTATGAATATGAATTTTTATCATACATTTTATTTTATAATTTCCCTATCGGGTTAGGTGTTGGCACCGTTTCCGAAAAACCGGAAGGTTGCCAGGGTTTCACTGAGCCTAATCTCTCCACCCTTCTCTATAAATCAAAATCTCAACAGATTTGAATATGGCTGCAAAAGTATTATTTTTTTTAAAAGAAAGAATAAAAATAAGAGAATTCTTTATGGAATTCGCTTTCTTATCAGTAAAGCTACTGTTCTATAAACTTATATCGACGGATTTTATAGCAGTATTTGAAGCTTTTCAAATAGCCCTTAATTTATTTTCAGAACTTGGAAATTTTTATATTTCGATAAAATCATAAGCCAAAAAATATCTAAAAAAGCGATGGCATCCCTTTAGAGACTAAAATTAATTATTTCTGTTTTCTTCCTCAGGGATGCTATCGCTCCACACCGACTTTTCTAATATCGAAATTCAACTTCGGGATTTTCTTCCTTAGTCAAATAGTTTATTGTTTTTTTGCAGAACGAAGTTATGAGTGTGTGCAAAAAAAAGAGGGCTTTCGCCCTCTTGATCATTTATTATTAACAAAGCTATTTAATAGTAATTAACAATACTATTGAATAGTAAGCTTTTTTGTAGATATACCTTTGTTAGTTTTTATTTTAACAAAGTAAATACCTTGTTTATAATTACTCGTATTAATAATTTTGTTCTTACCCCGGTAAACAGGCTGTCCTACAAAATTAATAACAGTAATTTCAATTATTTCGTTTTGAGAAGCAATATTTACAAAATCTTTTGCAGGGTTTGGATAGATATTTATCTCATTATTCTTAATTGAATTGCTTTTTGAAATATTTACAATACTAAATTCTCCGTCTCCTTCAGGATAAAATTCAGAAATATGGGAGTTGTAATATGATTCCATTTTAAAATCCGCTTTATAAATTTCATTTTCAGACCAAACTTTTAAAATAATGGGATTTCCTTTAATAAAACCTTTTTGATTGTTAAGAGTGTTAAAAACTGCAAGTGAGTTATCGAAAACATTATCAGAATCAACCATCATAGAGCCAACTAATTTATTACCATCAAAAGCAGCTACTTCGTCGCCGGGTTTTAAACCTTTTACATAAATTGTGTAAACGGGGTCGGCTGCATTTCCTCCTTCAAAAATGAAATGCTTTGGTGTAAGCTTGGTTTTAGGATTTGATTTTGCCAGCATAGGATATACAATTTGTCCTTCATTATACATTTTAACCAAATATCCCTGCCCAGGATTACAATTTCCAATTCCATTTACCCAGTTTGGACCTATCTTTCGAATCATTTGTCCTTGCGAATCTCTTATAAAATCAAGGTCATCACCAATTATTGTTTCAAAAGCATTAAATGCATCCATTTCATTTTCTGGATAATAACTTACAAATTGAAAACCTTCGAAAACAGAAATTGGTGTGATTTCCAATATTTTATTACCTTCAACCGTAAATTGTCCGGCTGTAGAGGTTTTGATTAAATACCCTTCACTTACAATCCAATCACCTATTCCGTTTACCCAGTTTGGCCCAATCTTACGTAGCATTTCGCCTTGTGAATTTCTGATAAAATCAAGGCCGTCTGTGATAATTTCCTGAACAACTATTGTCATATCAGGATTTTCGGGATCAATATTTGAAGATACAAACTGGAATCCTTCATTGATTTCAATAATTTGTACTGAGGTAGTAATTTCAAGAAAATAGTTTATTATTTCACTCAGAAAATATGGTTTAATATTTAATGCATCGCCATCAGCTAATGCAGCAATTACAATCGAAGAAGCAATCAATTTAAAATTTTCGTTTTCGTTTATAGTAACCCTAACATGTCCATCATCACTTTCTATTAAAGCTTCAGACCCAAAAGGGCCAAGCCTGTCAACACTAAAATGAGGGTCATCACCACCTTTGTAAGGGAAATGTAAATCAGATAAAAAAGAATTTTCAAGAGCATTGACTGTGTCAACTTCATGAAATTCACCCGTATTATTACATTTTACACCAATATAGTCAAGAAGTTCGGTTCCATAAAGATCATTAGCTATATTTGCGCTTTCAATATATAAGTTACCACCCTGATCAAGATACTCAATTAATTTTGCCTGGTCTGTTGCTGATACAGTACCGGGAGGAGTATTACTTCAACTCAAACAATAGCAACCCATTGTTGATAGAACAATATCATAAATTGAAATATCATCGGGTAAAGATTGAACAAATTCATAAGAAATTCCTGCTCTGTTAAGATTTTTGGTGATGCCTTCATGTCCCTGAATCAGACTTCCGGTCTCAGGATCAATTATCATGGGAATTCCATTATCGTTATCCCAAACAAGAATATTATAATCAAATACGGGTTCAATACGCAGGAAGTGATTCGGGGAAATGTTGTTATTTTCAAACTCATCACCCGCCAAAATAACTTTAGCAAATAAAACTGTATTTTGAACCTGTGTTGGTGTCCACGATAAAGGAATCATCTCAGTTTCACCGGCTGCCAATTCGCTGCTAATTATAGTTGAATACAAACAATCATTAGATTTTAGGCTGTAAAGTTCGAGAGAGTAATTTGATTGAGGTTCTAATCCAACGTTTTTAACCTCAACATCCAACATAAGTGTTTCATTTAAGTCAACACTACTTTGGCCATCAATACCAACTATTGTCAAGTCATTATTAAAATAGGCAGTAATGTTTAAATCAAAAATGTTCCAATTTAGCCATGCATTATTTGATGGGCCAAAACTTCTGAACCTGATTTGAATATCTAATCCGGCATAATCATTTACAGGAAATGAAATTTCAGTTCCGTAATAATCACCCCAATCTCCTTCAATTAAATCATAAGACCACAGAACATCTTCATTTTCATTATAAATTATTGAAATTTCGGCTTTTTCGGTAGTTACACTCGGGTCGAAAGTTTCGAGAAACTGGCTTAGGAATAAATTTTGAGGATCATCGGGCATTGATATAACGGGAGAAATTGCCGAAATATCAAAATCATACATCAATGAATCAAGGCTTAAGTTAAGAACATCATTATTTATCTTCCAGTTTTTATCTAAGCTCCATCCTGAATTGATTTCAAAATCATCTTCCCAGAAAGTTGTCTGAGACGAGGCAGGAAACCAATATACAGTTAGAAATAATAGTAAAATTAGTATCTTTTTCATAGTATTATATATTTAATTATTTTCATATCTGTAAGACAATATTTAATTTCTAATGTTGCAAAAATTATATATTTTTTTGAATTTATGATAAGAAACTAATATATATCATATCTCAGTTCCGATTAAAAACATATAGGACACTGATTTATTATGATAATGATGATTTTACTATAACATCAAAAATACTGAGTTCTGAATTATTATACAAGGCAAATATAATAAAAAAATATGGCCTTTTGTGTTTACAATTATTGTAAAGTTTAAGAGGCGAGGTAAATACTTTTGGATGTTTTGAATTATAAAAAGTCCGTTAGATAACATGAATATTTAATAATTTTATATACATTTGTATTTTAAAAACTATGAATATTTATTTCACCATAAAGTATTCTTTGCTAATCAGCAATTTAACAAGGTTTACTATAGTGGACAAATGGGAAATAATGCGTATAGTGTAGTAATTATTTAGAAGTTGGCGGTAATGCAAAAAAGACATTATGACAGGTAGATGTAATTTGTGCAATAAAACTAAGGAATTGCAAAGGATATGTCATGTGATACCTGATTTCTTTTATCGTGAGAGCGAATTATTTCATAAATATCATAATCTGGTATATATTGATTTGAAGACATTCTTAAAAACTGGAGAAAAGAAAGTATTATCCAACAAACAAAAAACAGGAGAATTTGATTTATTTAAATTATGCAAAGATTGCGATGGAAAAGTTATCGGTGCATATGAATCTTACGGGCGAGAATTTTTTTATTCACAAAATTTACCAAAAGGGAAAGAGCTAATTCTTGCTGACAAGGATGGATCCATAGAGTGTTCAAATGCTGATTATAAAAAACTTAAATTACTATTTCTTTCAATTTTATGGAGAGCATCATTTTCGGACAGACCTCTTTTCTCTGAAATAGGATTGGATGAAAATATTAGCGAAGAGATAAGAAAAATGCTTTTAAACGGTGTACCCAAAAGTGATATTGAGTTTCCTGTATTTTTTATGAATACAATGTTTGACAAAAAAATATCGAATGATTATTTATTTCAACCAATTAAAATGAGAGTTGCAAATGAGAATGGATTTATGTTTGCATTCGGTGGAATGATAGTAACATTTACTCAAGGGATTGATGGGCTCAAGGATTCAACACTTAAATATCGAATCCAGGAAAACGGAATATTTAGAGCGTTAAAAGTGCCGCCAGGAAAAACTTGGAAATTAATTACCAAATGGTATAAGAAATAACAGCACATACCGCCAACAGACTATATAATAAAATAAACAAAGAACTATCAAATTTCAAACTTAAAAGGAAAGACAATTTTGACTTCTTAGAAATTACTTTACTTATAGACTTATTGGAAAAGGGACATTTAGAGAAACTATCTGATTTCTTTAAATATTCGATTAATTAAATAAATGAATCATCAAAATAACAGTCCACAATAAATAAACTTCATAAGGTTTGAAGCAAATACGTGGAGATGTGGTATAGAATATAAAGTCCGTTAGATAACTTGAATATTTAATAATTTTAAGTAAATTTGTATAATAAAAACTATGAGTATTTATTTCACCATAAAGAATATTTTGCTAATAAGTAATTTAACAAGGTTTGCTATTATGGACAAATGGGAAATGATGCGTATATTGTAGTAATTATTTAGAAGTTGGGCTTCATGCCAAGAAAACCATAAAAACATCGAAATATGTTTGACGAATTAACAAAATATAAAAACAATAATCATTTCTTCTTCACAGAAAAAGTAAGCCTTGAAGATGTTTGTAATGCTCCGAAAAACAGAAGTGGCGTTTACATCGTGTATGAATTGAAAAATGGAAGAATAGAATTGATTTACGTAGGTTCTTCTGGAAAAGTTAAAAATAACGGAACTATAAAACATCGAAACGGTGGACTTTATGACAGAATTGTTAATGGACATCAATTTGGGAAAATCCCTAGAAAAAAATCATGGAAACAAAAGTTAATTGAAGAAAAGATAGAAGCGTTGGATATTTATTGGTATGACACAATAAATTCTGAGACAATGGATATTCCTGTTTTTGTTGAATCAACAATAATACAACGACACTTTGAAGTTCATGGACGATTACCTCGTTGGAATAAAGAATTTTGAAAAGGAAGTATGAAAAATCACATTTTGCAAATTGACAAAAAACTAAAAGCAACGAAAAGAATGTTGCTCAAAGAATGTATTTTAAAAAATGATATTGATTTTTCAAACGATTTTATTCTCCCCTATTCTAAAGCAAATACTATTTCAGATACAAAATTGATTTTTATTGGACAAGACCCGACTGTTAGACGTAAAGAATCACGTTCTGATATTAATGTTACATTGAATCTTGACAAAAGAAATAGCCTAAAAACATACTTGAATAAGGTTTGTAACATTTTACAAATTGACATTGAAAAAGAAGTATACGCAACAAATTTATACAAATGCTTTTTCAACTTTCCTCCTGCTGATGATCAAACAATTCTGACTCGCCATTTTAAAGTATGGATTGATTTACTTATTAACGAGTTAACAACATTTAAAAACCCGATTGTCATAACGCTGGGTGAACCACTAATAAACCAACTGATACACTCAAATAGCAAACAAGTGAAATATTATTGGGATTATATTGGACAAACAAAGTCTGGTGGAAATTTCAAATGCAATGAATCAAATGAAAATTACTTACAAAGACGAATCTATCCGATTGCTCATCAACCAACTTGGAACAGAAACAAATTCTATAAAACATATTTAAATGACTATTTGGATTTTATTAAACGAAATGAAAAATAAAGCACGAAAGCCCAACAAAGGACAAAAACCAACCTTGAACAAAAATTACATTAAGCATTCTATAATTGTACTTATAGAATTATCAGCATTATCAACAAAACTAGTTTTACAAAACATTTACAGCAAAAATGTATCAAGGATGAGAATAACACTAATGACTTAAACTCTAAATGATTATTTAGATACCATCTAATTATTCAAAACAACAACCAACATCAAGCAAAAAAAAGATGTATAAAGGAGAACCAACTAAGGGAATAAAATTTTACAAATTACTTATCGAATCTGATGAATTTACTTCTGAATTGGGAAAAGTAGCCTTAGCTTCCGGTAAATTAGAAGCAGAATTGATTCTTTTTCTTCGAAGAAGAGGAATAGTTGGGAAATATGACAAAGCAACTTTAGGAAATCTAATTGAGATTGCGAATAAGAATAAATTAATTGACAATAATATGAGAACAGCTCTTAAGCAAATCTCAAAACAAAGAAATTATATTACACATAACATTTATGCACTATTTATTGACCTAATTGACGAAACAATTCTTGAAAAAGAAAATTTGTTGGATTCTGATGTACATTTATACACTGAAAGGGCTTGGATATTAAAGAAAAATATATATGGACTTTCAGAAATAATTAAAAATGAAAAGTAAAAAACTACACACAATAAATAGGACTCTGAGAAATAGGACTCTGAACGGTCTACAAGACCCAGCGATGAGTACAAGTTGAACTACATCCCATCTATGAACTTAACGACGGGTTTTAATGTTTTATCTAAAAATTTTCGGGAAAGAAAAAAGAGAAATTGGATTTATTTTAAATCATTATATTTGCAGACATAAGAATTTGTAAATAATAATTATTGAAATATTTT
>CAZBSL010000072.1:0-12652 GCA_964494265.1 uncultured Bacteroidales bacterium | reverse complement strand
GTAGATTGATTATCCATTCCCTGATCAGAAGATCTAACGTTTATTGATTTTTCCTCATTCAGGTTGTTTTTTACCTGAAATTTTGTTTGAGCTATTGAAAATAATCCAAAGCTCAAGAACAATGTTAAAATTAAAATTTTTTTCATGTTTTTGGTTTTTTTTATTACTAAAATATGTATTTATTTTGTGTTTCAATATTAACAAAATTTTTAATATAAATTAGAAATTAAAATTATTTTCTCAAATTTGTTGGCTCTATTTAATGTTTTAGTGAGTAATATAAAAATAAAAATCACAGGTTCAGCCTTTTGAATAGTTTGGATTTTTGTTTTTTTAATTATTTAAATTGTTATTAAACGTGGTGAATATTTAAATTGAGGAATAATGAGAACTGAAATATTCATTGAAAAACTCACAAATTATAAAATAATAATTGAATTCAATGCACAAATGATTTTTTTTGACGGGAGAAAAATAATCAAACTTTTCCTTTAATTACGCTTAAACATTTTTAAATTTATATCCTTAACTTTGCCGAAAAGAATTTAAAATTGAAAAAATGAAACTTTACTCCATAGAAACCGGAAATCTAAAACTTGATGGAGGCGCAATGTTTGGAGTTGTACCAAAATCGCTTTGGCAAAAAGTTTATCCGAGTGATGAAAATAATCTTTGCAACTGGGCAATGCGTTGCCTCTTGGTTATTGATGGGAACAGAAAAATTCTGATCGACAATGGCATTGGAGATAAACAGAATGAGGATTTTCTAAGGCATTATTATTTAAATGGTGATGACACTTTAGAGAAATCTCTCGCAAAATTCGGTTTTACTCCTGATGATATTACCGACATGATTTTAACCCACTTGCACTTTGATCATTGCGGCGGTAGCATCAAATACAGTCCTGACAAAACAAATTTTGAGCTTGCTTTTAAAAATGCAACTTATTGGGCCAGTAAGCAACAATATGAATGGGCAATTAATCCAAACAGAAGAGAAGGTGCCTCGTTTTTGAAAGAAAATATTTTACCGATTGAGCAAAGCGGGAATTTAAAACTTATTGAAAAAGACACCGAAATATTTTCCGGTATTAAATTAGAATTATTTCATGGACACACCGAAGGCCAGATCATACCTATAATAAAAACTAACGGTAAAACAATTGCTTTTATGGCTGATCTTTTACCTTCGACAGCACACATTCCCATGCCTTGGGTAATGGCTTACGACACAAAACCTTTACTTACTTTTAAAGATAAAGAAAGGTTTTATAAAGAAGCTATTGAGGGAGATTATATTCTCTTTTTTGAACACGATATTTATCATGAATGTTGCACAATTCAGGAAACAAAAAAAGGGGTACGGGTGAAAGAAACATTTAAGCTGAAAGATGTTTTTGGGAATTGAGATCTGAAATAATATTTGAGATTCTGGAGAGAATCAAATGAAATCCTGAGTTCTTCGGTCTAAGTTCCAATTTCCATATCTGGATTTATTAAAATGTAACAAAACAAAAATATAAACCGATGAAAACATTATTCATTGTTCGTCATGGAAAATCGTCTTGGGATTATCCCGAATTATCGGATAAAAAAAGGCCTTTATTAAAAAAAGGTGTTAATAGAACCGAGAAGATTGGAAAATATCTTTCAGACAATAATATTAAAGTTGATCTTATGATTTCCAGCCCTGCTGTCCGGGCATTTGAAACAGCGAGAATTATTGCACAAGCAATTAATTATCCAAAAGAACAAATTGAAATAAATAATAGTATTTATGAATCGGATGAAGATAATATTTTTGAAATCATTGAAAATCTTACAAATGAAGTCAATTCTGTTATGATTTTCGGACATAATCCGACTTTCACTTATTTTGCAAATTATTTCCTTGAAGATAAACTTGATTGGTTACCAACTTCCGGCACTGTTTCGATTAGTTTTCAAACTGACGATTGGAGGAAAATAGAAACAGCAAAAAGAAAAATTAATTTCGTTTTAACGCAAAAATCAATTAATAAAGATTAATTTTAAAGAAAAATTGTCCATGGAGTATTCAGCTAATAAGCATATCAATAGAGAAATCAGTTGGTTGTATTTTAATGAAAGAGTGCTTCAGGAAGCAATGGATGAAAATACCCCTTTAATTGAGCGACTGAAATTCCTCGGTATTTTTTCCAATAATCGTGATGAATTTTTCAGGGTTAGAGTTGCTACGATGAACAGGCTTTTGAATTTTCAAAAGAAAAATTTCAAAAAAAACTTCCGGCCAAAAAAAATCCTTAACCAAATCGATGAAATTGTTGCTCAACAAGAAATTACATTTACTGATACTTTTAATGATATTATTGAGGAACTAAAAAAAGAAAATATTTTTTTTATCAATGAAACTCAATTGAGCAAAAAACAAGGCAAATTTGTTAAAGAATATTTTAGAGAAAATGTCAGGCCTCATCTTTTTCCATTAATGCTAAACGAAATTAAAAACCTTTCAAATCTTAAAGACTATTCATTTTATCTTGCTGTTCATCTTCTTAAAACTACTAAAGAAACTAAAGAAAACTTTGCATTAATTGAAGTTCCTGTTGAAACTCTGTCCCGATTTTTGATTTTGCCGGAAGAAAACAAAAACATTTATTTCATAATGCTTGACGATGTAATTCGTTTTTGTTTGAATGATATTTTTGCCGCATTCGGTTACGACAAATTTGAAGCATACACAATAAAATTTACACGCGATGCCGAACTCGACATAGACAACGATATTTCTAAAAGTTTTTTAGAACTTATGAGCGATTCCATAAAACAACGTAAAATGGGTGTACCTGTTCGCTTTATTTATGATGCTTCAATACCTGAATTTTTATTAACAAAGCTAACTAAGAAATTTAAAATTACATCTAATGACCAACTAAGAGGCGGAGGCAGATATCATAACTTCAAAGATTTAATGGCTTTTCCGAAAATAGGGCCGAAAAAATTGCGTTTTCCTCCTTTATCCCCATTAATACACAAAGACCTTCCCCAAAATAAAAGCATCTTTTCGGTTTTAAAAGAAAAGGACATAATGCTTCATTATCCTTATCAATCTTTCCAGTATATAATTGATTTTCTTCGTGAAGCTTCAATCGACCCAAAAGTGAAATCAATTAAAATGACTCTTTATCGGGCTGCAAAAGACTCAAATGTTATTAATGCTTTGATTAATGCTGCCAGAAATGGTAAATCGGTTACCGTGTTTTTGGAGCTTCAGGCCAGATTCGATGAGCAGGCAAATATTTATTGGTCGGGAAAACTTCAGGAAGAGGGTGTTAAGATTATTCAAACAATACCGGGATTTAAAGTTCATAGTAAATTATTATTGATAAACAGAAAAGAAGATGGCGAAAATTTTTATTATTCAAACATTGGAACCGGAAATTTTAATGAATCAACTGCCAAAGTTTATGCCGATGATAGTTTGTTAACTTCAAATCAAAATATTTCAAAAGAAGTAGATAAGGTTTTTCGCTTATTTGAATATAAATATGACCCCCCAACGTTTAAATATCTTATTGTAGCTCCATTCGGATTACGAAATTTTTTCATGCGGAAAATCAGTAATGAAATTAAAAATGCAAAGGCCGGGAAAAACGCATGGTTAATTTTCAAAGTTAACAGTCTTGTTGACAAACGTATCGTGAAAAAACTTTATGAAGCAAGCCAGGCAGGGGTAAAAATTCAGTTAATTACAAGAGGCATTAGTGTTTTGATACCGGGAATTTCCAAATTAAGCGAAAATATTGAAGCCATCAGCATAGTCGATAAATTTCTTGAACATTCGCGTGTTTTTGTTTTTTGTAATGATGATGATAATAAATATATAATTTCATCAGCTGATTTAATGCTTAGAAATTTAGACCATCGAATTGAAGTTGCTTGCCCGATTTACGATAAAGAAATACAAAAAGAACTGCGAAAAATGCTTGATATACAATTATCGGATAATTGCAAAGCACGAATAATAAGTAAAGACAAGCCTAATAAATATAAAAAAACAGATTCATCCGAAAAGATCAGGGCACAAATAGAAATTTATAATTATTTTAAAAATTCTTTATTGTAATATCTAAATATTTTCCTGTTAATAAATTCACAAAAAGCTTGTATGTTGCAGATATACTGATATATGTCTGATGAATTTTCTTATTTAGATTATATATAAATTATTGTTTAGTAACAAAATAAAAAAACATTTTTTACTTTTGCCCTCTTACTTAAACAAAATAAATGATATGCGATTAGCAAGGATAAAAATCAAAAATGAAACAATAAAGCAAGATGCTGTTGAAATCAAATTATTAGATCCTTTAATTGAAAAATATAAAAATAAAAGAGGAAATTTGATTCCTTTATTACAAGGTACACAGGAAATTTTTGGGTATATTCCAGATGTAGCGTTTCAAAAATTATCTAAGGAAACCGGAATAGAACTTAGCGATATGTATGGAGTAGCTACTTTTTACGCACAATTTCGTTTAAATCCTGTTGGGAAACATATTATAAAAGTTTGTCATGGTACTGCTTGCCATGTTCAAAATGCAAATTCAATCACCGATGCAATACAAGAATACTTGAAAATCAAGGATGGCGAAACAACCGAAAATCGTGTATTTACACTTGAATCTGTCGCCTGTCTTGGTTGTTGTTCTTTAGCACCTGTTATGATGATAGGTGATGAAACATACGGTAAATTAACAGGAAACAAAGCTGTTAAAATCATTAAGAACATCGTTAAGGCAGAAAGTAATTAGATAAATATTATGTTTTTTGCTTAATGTAAAATCTTAAAATGTAATTCTAATTAGCTGATAGAAAACAAAGCAATTAAAAACATTAAGCCGTAAAATTGAATTTATAAGAATCAGATATGGAAAATACAAAAGTAATAGTAGGTCTGGGAAGTTGTGGAATTGCTGCCGGAGCATATAAAGTTTTTAATCAGATCAAATTGGTTAAAGAAACAGAAAACCTTGATTTTAAATTAAAGAAAACAAGTTGTATAGGAATGTGTTACCGTGAACCTTTGGTTGAAGTTATCGACAAAAGCGGTTCCTATTTTTATGGTGATGTTGATGAAAAAAAAGCAAAAGAAATTATTGAAGAACACATAAAAAAAGCAAAGCCGATTAAAGATTATGTCGTTTATACTGACCTATTCGATACCCCGGAAGATGATTTTGTTCAGGATCAGGTAAAAATCACTCTTCGTGATTGTGGCTACATTGACCCTGAATCTATCGAAGAATATGAAGAAAGAAAAGGATATCGGGCTATGAAAAAGATTGCCGGCCAAAGAATTTCCCGACTTGATGTTATCCAGACAATTTTAAAGTCAGGCTTAAGAGGTAGAGGTGGTGGAGGTTTCCCGACCGGTTTAAAGTGGAAATTTGCAAACGACAATAAATCCGATGAAAAGTTTATCATATGCAATGCCGATGAGGGTGACCCCGGAGCATTTATGGACAGATCGGTTTTAGAAGGTGATCCTCATGCAGTTATCGAAGGAATGATAATTGGTGCTTATGCTATCGAAGCAACATCCGGAGTGATTTATTGCCGTGCGGAATATCCTCTTGCAATCAAACGATTGAACATTGCAATTCGACAAGCAAGGGAAAAAGGCTATCTTGGAAAAAATATTTTAGGCTTAAACGGTTTTAATTTAGATTTATACATTAAAGAAGGCGCCGGTGCTTTTGTATGTGGCGAAGAAACAGCTTTAATTGCATCAATTGAAGGTGAACGTGGCATGCCTCGTAAAAGGCCTCCATTTCCAGCAGCTTCGGGTCTTTGGAAAAAACCAACCAATATTAATAATGTCGAAACATTTGCAAACATTCCGTGGATAATTCTCAACGGAGCTGAAGAATATGCAAAATATGGTACCGAAAAAAGTAAAGGAACAAAAGTATTTGCTCTTGCCGGAAAAATTAAACGTTCAGGCTTGGTTGAAGTTCCTATGGGCATGAGTATCCGTGACGTTATTTTCAAACTTGGTGGTGGAATTCAAGATGGTAAAAAATTTAAAGCCGTCCAAATGGGTGGGCCTTCAGGTGGTTGTATTCCAGAACATCTTGCCGATACAATAGTTGATTACGATTCGGTTAATGCTACCGGTGCAATTATGGGCTCAGGTGGAATGGTAGTAATGGATGAAACAACCTGCATGATAGATGTTGCAAAATTTTTCCTTGATTTTACTCAAAAAGAATCTTGCGGAAAATGTACATTTTGCAGGATTGGCACAAAACGTATGCTCGAAATCCTGACCAGGATTACTGAGGGAAAAGGTGAAGAAGATGATATTGAAAAACTTGAAGAACTTTCATATCAAATTAAAGACAATTCTCTTTGTGGTTTAGGACAAACAGCACCAAACCCGGTACTTACAACAATCAGATATTTTAGAGACGAATACGAAGCCCATATTTTTGACAAAAAATGTCCGGCTAAAGTTTGTAAAGCACTATTAACCTACGAAGTCGATCCTGAAAAATGTACAGGGTGTACAGTTTGTGCGAAAAATTGCCCTTCAAATGCTATCGACGGAGCAAGAAAAGAAACACATTTTATTCGTCAGGAAGATTGTATAAACTGTGGAATGTGCTATACAAAATGTAAATTTGATGCCATTAATATCTCATAATTATCAACATAAAAAACTGATTTTATTTATCACAATATAAATATAGATTTCGGAAATGAGCGAAAAAATAAATATAAGATTAGACGACAAAACAGTAGAAGGAATCAGAGGTGAAACCATTTTAGAACTTGCTAAAAGAAATAATATTGAAATACCGACACTTTGTAACGATCCGAGAATTGAACCCTATACTTCCTGTTTCATTTGTGTAGTTGAGGTTGAAGGATTCAGAGGTTTACAACCCTCTTGTTCTACGAAAATATCAGAGGGTATGACAATTCATACCAATAATGAAAGAATTAAAAAAGCAAGAAAAACAGCATTGGACCTGCTTTTAAGCAATCATTATGCCGATTGTGTAGGGCCTTGTAAACAAGCTTGTCCAGCCGGAGTTGATGTTCAAGGATATATTTCGCTCATCGACAAAGGTATGTATAACGAAGCTGTTTCTTTAATTAAAGAAACAAACCCTCTGCCTGCTATTTGTGGAAGAGTTTGCGTTCGTCCGTGTGAAGCTGACTGTCGCCGAAATTTGCTTGATGAAGAAACCGGTGTTGGTATTGATTATATGAAACGCTTTGCTGCTGATTACGACCTTGAATCGGAAAACAAGTTTAAACCGCAGATAAAAGACTCAACCGGTAAAAAGGTTGCTGTAATTGGTGCTGGACCCGGAGGTTTATCCGCAGCTTTTTTCCTTCAAAAAGAAGGACATCAGGTTGATATTTATGAAGCTGCTCCAAAAGCCGGTGGCTGGTTGCGCTATGGAATTCCCGAATATCGCTTACCAAACGACTTGCTTCAAAAAGAAGTTGATAATATTACCGAAATGGGTGTTAATATTTTTTTCAATAAAAAACTTGGCGACAACCTTGAGTTTGCAGATATTAAGGCCGATTATGATGCCGGTATCTTAGCAATAGGTTCACAAATAGGTACTTTAATAGGTTGTGAGGGCGATGATGCTGAAAATGTTCATCCGGGAATTTATTTTCTGAAAGAAATGGAAGTAAGTGGCAAACACTATGATTTCAAAGGAAAAAGAGTTGCGGTTATCGGTGGTGGAAATACTGCCATGGATTGCTGTCGTACTGCAAAACGTTGCGGCGCTGAAGAAGTTTTCGTCATTTATCGTCGAACGGAAAAAGAAATGCCGGCTAATCCAATCGAAATTCACGAATCAAAACTCGAAGGCGTTGAATATATGTTCCTGACAAATCCAAGAAAAGTAAATAAGGATGAAGAAGGAAAAGTTAAGTCAATCTCTTGCCTAAAAATGAAATTAGGTGAACCTGATGCCTCCGGACGAAGAAGGCCGATACCTATTGATGGATCAGATTTCGATCTCCAGATTGATTTTATTTTAGCAGCTATCGGGCAAAAAACGAATGTTAATTTTCTTAAAAATCTAAACGAAAATTATTCAGGGGAAGAACTTAAAACAAATCGTTGGGGTGACATTGATGCTAATTCCGAAACTCTACAAACAGGAATAAAATCGATATTCGCTGCCGGAGACGGAGTTACTGGGCCTGCAACTTTGATCGAAGCAATTGCTCAGGCTAAAATTGCTTCGCATTCTTGTAACCAATTTCTATTAGGACAAGAAATTGTGCCTCCGAAAAAAGAATTCCTAAGCAAAAAAGATAATTTCAAAAAACAAGTTCCCGAAGATTACCTCAGTCATTATAAAAAACAAATGCGTGATGAAATGCCTACTCTGGACCCAAGTAACAGAGTAAATTTTGAGGAAGTTGAACTTGGTTACAATAACGAAGATATCGCAAAACATGAGGCACAACGATGTTTGGAATGTGGTTGTAACGAATATTTTACATGCGACTTGAAAAAATATTCTACCGAATATAATGCTGAACAAAATAAGTTTAGTGGCGAATTCAACGAATATCAGGTTGATTTCAGGCATCCTTATATCGAAATTGATAATAATAAATGTGTGTTATGCTCAAGATGTATAAGAATTTGTCATGAAGTTGTTGGAGCAAACGCATTAGGATTGGTAAACAGGGGTTACGAAACCTATGTTGCACCAAGTTTCGGAAATTCACTTTCCGATACACCATGTGAATCATGTGGGCTTTGTATTTCAACTTGCCCGACCGGTGCAATTACCGAAAACGTAATTTTCAAACCCGGGCCGGTTAAATTGAATCAGGCTGAAACAATTTGTAATTATTGTTCGATTGGGTGCGATATTTCACTTAATTACAAAAAAGACTTTGTGATGAAAGTTACAGGTAACGAAGGCTTAATAAATAAAGACGGCAATCTGTGTAAATATCCCAAATTTGGCTACCATTATTTGAATGATGTTTCAAGAATAACAAAACCCTTACTCAAGGTTAATGGTAGATTTGAGGAAATTTCGTTCAAAAAAGCTTACGAAATTATTGCTGAGAAAATAAAAAATGTTGAACCCGATGATAATGTTTTCTTTACAGGAGCCAGGCTTTCAAATGAAGAAATGTACCTTGTGCAAAAATTAGCCCGAAATGGTGCGAAAACCAATAATGTTACAAGTTTTCATTATCTAAACAGAGGGAATGGTTACATTGGAAATTCAATGGAAAATGTTCCTTTTGAGCAAATAAAAGATGCTAATAAAATTTATTTGATTGGTGCTGAAATTAACAAAGACAATGCGGTAGCCGGTTTTATGATAAATAATGCCCGTCAAAAAAACAATATCCCAATTGAGTTGATTTCAACCGATAAAAACAGCAGCATGAAGCATAAAGTTGATGAGGCTATTTTTATTAAATCTTATTATTATTTTATTAAAGCCGTTAATTATTACTTAATAGCAAATCATTTTGAAAACGCGCTTTTTATCAAAGATAATTGTTCAGATTTTGATGAATATAAAAAGAAAGTTTTAAAAGAAAACTTTGTTGAATTAGTTAAGCTTTCGGGAGTAAAATATATGGATAATATTATTGAATTTGCAAAAGAATTTAATAACCAAATGAATGCTATTATCGTATTTTCTGAAAAGGAGATTTCTTCAAATGCTTCATTTGAATTATTCAATCTTGCCATGATCACAGGAAAGCTTGGAAAAACTTCAAGCGGCTTGATTTCATTAAAAGAAAAAAATAATTCTCAGGGATTGTTCGATATGGGAATTTGCCCTACCTTAGGTGTTGGCTCGCAGGTAATTCTTGATAAACCTCTTCAACGAAAGATGAAAAAGTTATGGCATACACGAAACCTACCAAAAACCGTTAATGTAAGCCAGTATGAATCTTTAGAAAAAGGTATCCTTAAAAATATTTTTATATTTGGTGAAGACCCTATGGGTTGTGCGCTTAACAAAGTGCAAGTTGCCGGATGGCTCTCAATTGTTGATTATGTAGTTGTTCAGGACTATTTCCTCACCGAAACCGCTCAAATGGCTAATTTGGTTTTGCCTGCTTCCTTCCCGATTGAAACAGGTGGTAATTACACAAATACTCAAAGAGTTATTCAGAAATTTGAAAAACATTTTGACAAAAAGGTGAAGAAATCATCCTACAAACAAATGATTGATATTTTGAAAAAACTTGGTTCGAGAGAAGAATCAAAATCAATTGAGGGTGTTATGTCGGAAGCAATGTCGCTATTACCAATAAATAATATTGGCAAAAAGTTCAAATTCAATTATACATCGAACAATAATAATAATAGAATATTCAATCATGGTTGCGATTATATTAATAAACGCTTCGATGAGGAATTTGAACAAGCATTTTAGGAATAGAAAACATTTGAGCAAATCAGCAAGAATGTGTTTTTCTCAGAAGGTTGAATTTATTGATGCCTGAAGTAACTTTATTCTTTTACTATCTTCAATTTTAATTCATTCAATTGCTCATTTGAGATTGATGAAGGGGAGTCTATCATTATATCTCTCCCTGAATTATTTTTCGGAAAGGCAATAAAATCACGAATTGAATCCTGGCCCCCGAATAATGCTACCAAACGGTCGAAACCGAGAGCAATTCCACCATGAGGAGGTGCTCCAAATTCAAATGCATTCATCAAAAAACCAAATTGCTTTTGTGCTTCTTCATCGGTGAAACCAAGGTGTTTGAACATAAGTTGTTGCAAATCACGATTGTGAATACGAATAGATCCTCCACCAATTTCAACTCCATTAATGACCATGTCGTAAGCATTTGCCCGAACATTAGCAGGGTCAGTTTCCAGCAATCCGATGTCCTTAGTTTTTGGTGAAGTAAAAGGGTGATGCATAGCGTGAAATCGCTGAGATTCTTCAACCCATTCGAGCAATGGGAAATCAACTACCCACAAAGGGCAATAGTTTTCCGGATCACGAAGTTCGAGGCGATTAGCCATTTCAAGGCGAAGTTCGCAAAGAGCTTTTCGGGTGCGATGGGTTTCGCCGGCAAGAACAAGTATAAGATCACCTGGTTTTGCATTAAATTTCTTAGCCCAGAGTTTAAGTGCTTCCTGATCAAAGAATTTATCAACAGAGGATTTAAAACTACCGTCTTCGTTACATTTTACATATATCAAACCGTTTGCACCAATCTGAGGTTTCTTAACAAAATCTGTTAATTTATCCAATTGTTTTCTTGAATATGTTCCACAACCTTCGGCGGCAATACCAACAATTAATTCAGCATCATCGAAAACTTGAAATTTCTTTCCTTTTACAATATCATTAAGCTCGGCAAACTTCATTCCGAAACGAATATCAGGTTTATCCGAACCATAATATTTCATAGCCTCGGAATAAGGCATTACGGGGAATTTCTCAATTTCAATTCCTTTAACCTCTTTAAAAAGATGTTTCGCAAGGCCCTCGAAAGTTTCTAAAATATCACTCTGATCAACAAACGACATTTCACAGTCGATTTGAGTAAACTCGGGTTGGCGATCGGCTCTGAGGTCTTCATCACGAAAACATTTTACTATTTGATAATAACGATCATAGCCGGCAATCATTAACAATTGCTTAAATGTTTGAGGCGATTGAGGTAAAGCATAAAATTCTCCTGGATTCATGCGTGAAGGCACAACAAAATCTCTGGCGCCTTCGGGAGTTGATTTAATCAGATTAGGAGTTTCGATTTCAAAAAATCCGATGGAATCAAGATATTTTCGGGTTTCAATCGACATGCGATGCCTTAGTTCTATATTTTTTTTCAGTGGATTTCTACGCAAATCTAAATAACGATACTTCATTCTTAGTTCTTCACCGCCATCGGTAACATCCTCAATTGTGAAAGGAGGCAACTTTGATTTATTTAAAACTTCGAGCTTTTCAACAATGATTTCAATTTCTCCTGTAGAAATTTTCAGGTTTTTATTGCTACGTTCTTCAATTTTTCCGTTTACACAAATAACAAATTCTCGCCCGAGTTTTCGTGCCTCATCGCATAAAACTGCGTTTTTTTCCATATTAAAAACCAATTGGGTAATACCATAGCGATCGCGGAGATCAATAAAAGTCATACCGCCCAAATCTCTCGATTTCTGTATCCATCCGCATAAAGTTGTTTTTTGCCCTATATTTTTTATGCTTAATTCTCCGCAATTATGTGATCGTAACATATGTTTTGTTTTTCTTAATTTCCAATTAATTTCGACTGCGAAAATATAAAATTTGTTTTGAAGTGCTTAAGAATTGTTATGAAGTTTTCAATCTTAACTGATTATTTACAGTTCGCATTTTCCTAACCTTTCGGCATAATTGTATAGTAAACATAGATAGTAAGTAGGATGCTTAGAATAATGATAGTTATTTGTTCTTTTTGAGATAATTTTTTCATTAATGATAAAAATTGGTATTACAAAAATAGAAAATTATAGTTTAATGGAGTTTGAAATTAAAAAAATTTGTTATAATTTTACACTCCTAAAGTAAATCGAAATAATAATACGAAAATGTTTAGTTTTTATTCCTCTGGTGTAACAGCGATTAAATAAAAGAGAGCC
>CAZBSL010000071.1:1627-12815 GCA_964494265.1 uncultured Bacteroidales bacterium | reverse complement strand
TGATGGTTTCACCGGTTTTATCTGCATGCACCTGAAGCATTTGATTTGTATTTAAGGGATATTCATCAGGTATGTCACATGTGTTTAATATACCATTGTTGTAAAGATCGAATTTTGTTTCTTTTCTTAATCGTGAAATATTGAAAACTGAATAATCGGGTACATTCTTCCAGCAATAGCCCTTAAAATTACAATCATAAGGATCGGAGCAGTGTTTGCCAATATCAATATTTGGTGGATCAGGTTTTTGTAAAGCTGCGATTTGTTGTGAAAGAAGATTTTTTACTACTGCCTGAATTGCAATAACTCTGTCAAAAACTGATTCAATGCCAAACAACTTATGAATATCAATTTCTCCTTCCCTGATATATTGGTTATTGATGTAAACAATTGAAACATCTTCGATTTCCAATCCAAGATTGCTAAGCACATAATATTGGAAAGCGGCATCATAAATATTTACATCTTTTACACCTGTGGAACTTTTCACTTCATAGATAAACCATTTATTATTTTTCTTCAGCAGAATGTCTATAAAACAATGAGTATTTTCGTGCATTAAACCGGCTTCATAGATTATTGTATTTCCCTGCTCAATCAAGGCTTTGGTTTTATGAATACTTTTCATAAATCCTTCAGGCAGGTCATAAGCTGCCATCACACCACCGGGAAATAATTGTTGTGCAAGTTCTCCTACATTATGGCCACAATCAAAAATGGCTTGTTGGCCTTCTGAAATCGGATCTTGTAATTCAGGATTTTTTTTCTGTAAATACAGCGATTTTAAACATTGTTTCCCTTTAATGAAAGAGGATTTGGAGATTATGGGTTTACGGGGCATGGGGTATCGGTTTTGGATAAATTAGACACATCTTTTTCTGACTTAAATTTTTCGACAAGGAAATCAAGGTAAAAACATGAAAGCGAATGCCTATATTTTTTTTCATATTGTTTTAAGTCTGATTCACATTTTTTAATACCCTTTTTTTATTTCATTGATATTAAATTGAATCATTTCTAAATCCAATTCGTCATTTTTTCTATGATAAAGCATCAATTGGATAGTTCTTTTATTCTCTTTATAAATTCTTTTTCAGAATGTTCTATTTGTTCTATTGAAGTTTTGTTTTCTTCCATTGTCTTTGTTAAATCAATACCATCAATAATAAACTTAGCACTACCTCCTATCCATTCCTCTGAATAACATTTTGTTTTATTATATTCATCTTCAAAAGGATAGATCAGGCCACCAGCAATTAGGTTCTCTTTATAATAAGACATATAAGTGTGTATCTGGAAGAAATCAGTTCTGTCAACATCACCTAAGTTTTTATATCTGTTCCGCATGAGCATTTTTTTGTATTTAGCATCTAAAACGATTGTCTTATTTTCAGGTGTGGTTAACACCAGATCAGGAATTATTTTTCGATTATAAAAGTTGTTTTCATAAAGTTCAATTTCATTTTGGGACGAAATACTCCAACCCTCTCCGGTTAAATGATGCTTTAATAATTTCTCTAAATATATCTCCCATAGCTCAGCTGCATTAATTAAGTACCCGCTAAAATAATCTTTACTTTTTGTTTTATAATCAATATCATGCAATTTCAAAAGTATCTTAGCATAACGCAATACTTTTTTGTAATCTGCATAAATAGGATTTTGTAACGATTTGTGCTTTTCGGCTTTATAAACTGTTTCAAAATTTACATAGTTTTTGGAAGCGTTTTGGTATAATAAGGTCTTCACATCATTTAACCTGCCGTGTATTGCATTTTTAAAAATATCCTCTATGCTTTCAAATGCCTTATTTAAGACATCAACAATTTCAGTTACATAAACTCTTTCCTTTTTTATACTTGATATTTTGCCAATAAATGGCATATCTTTTCTGATAAAAGAATTAAAATCTATTTGACCGTGAATTCTTCTGTCGTGATATTTTATTGTCTCATAGGATTGAGGAAAACCCAGTAAATAAGCTTTGCCTAATTGTTGGATGAATAAATAACCAATAATGTATTTAATAAAATTAGATTTGTCTTCACCAGCACCTCCTTCAATTCTAACATCTTGTAAAAAAACATTATTAGCAACGTTTAACATTCGGTTTAAAAAATTGCCTGAAAAACGTGATACTATGTTTATTGATGTCTCTTTTTTGCTCCTTTCATTTTTTAATTGAAACTTTCCAATATAATTACCCGTTACACATTTTTTATTACCATTTTCATCGTTTATAACTTCAATAACAAGATCATCTTCTTTGCTTGCGTCTTTGTTTTTTAATGGTATTATTTTGGTGTTAATTAAATCGCTTAGATACCATTTACGTACCGGTAGTTCTGATGCATCAATTTTGGAACTTTCAAAATCTGAGTACTTTCCGAAATTTAAATTGTCGGGAACAGGAATCATTTTTTTCATTGTAAACAATCGGAATTAAATAAATACTTTTTTACATTTTTCGATTTTATCTTTAATATATGATTCTTCATATTTTGATCGCAGATATTCACTAATCAATGGTAATAAGTGATGGTCAAATAGTTGTGTTTTTAACCTATTCAATTCATCATCATTGATCAATTCTTTTTTCTTGCTATTAGTTTTTAAAAAATCACAAATTCTCATGTAATATGCATGGCCTAATTCAAAAGATTTTCCTAATCCAAGGTCTTGATTAAGGAATTTATTTAAATTTTTACAATTCTCATTATACCCCTCAATATTACTAACAGGAAACTTATCATCAAATAATAGTTTTTTTAATACAAGTTCATCAAAATCAAGTCCGACCCACATAAACCTACGCCTGAGAGCCAGGTCAAAAGCATCAATGCTTCGGTCTATGTCATTCATAGTGCCAATAACGTAAACATTGTCAGGAATAACAAATTTTTTATTGTTATTTTTAATTAAATGAGAGTATTGTGTCGTTATTGGTTGGCCTCTTTTTTCCAGTGCATACAAAATCTCGCCAAAAACAGCTGATAGGTTTGCCCTGTTTATTTCATCTATAATGAAAAAATATTTTTCATCATTATTTTTCTCAACCACTTTATCTACAAACTCACGAAAATGCCCTTTTTTATATTCAAAAACCACTTTATCATTTTTTATTCCAGGCTTTATGCCCTCAATAAAATCTTCGTAAGTGTATGATGGATGAAACTGAACCAACTCAACATTATTGATCTCTTTTTTAATAAATTCATTCGGTTTAAAATTATTATCAATTTTTTCACCTGATGCTAATAATTTACAACACAGTTCTGAAATATATGTTTTCCCTGTGCCAGGTGAACCGTAATAAATAATGTTTTTATGATGCTTTAAATGTTCTTTAAACTCTTTTAACAAATTTTCATAATAGCCTTTTGTATTAAATTGATTCTTGTATTTGAGTGCCGATTGGTATAATTCATTAATTTCTTGTTCATTGACAGCTTTTTTATCTTCTGCCTTTTCTTCTGAAGGGTCTCCTTCTTTCACCTTATGAATCAAATTGAAAAATTGGTCGAGAATGAAATATTTTGAGATTTTATTATTTTTATTATTAGTGATTTCAGGAATATTATTAACCAGTTTGTTTATGATTTCTTTATACTTTTCTATTTTTGATTTTTTTGATACAATTTCAGGATCATTACTCTTGATCCATTCACACACATCCAAAGCAGTTCCATTAATTAATGGGATTTGAAGTGATAGATCGTTGTGGAGTCTACAACAATATAATATTTCATAAATAGCTCTTGGGATTTGATTTTCTAAACCACCAATCTTCAACAAATCGGTCTTCTCGTAAATTTTATCAAAAAAAATATCCAATCCGTGCAAAACAGTATCGGGTTCATTTTCGGGATCAGGAGTTTCTTTCGTGGTTTTTTCATCAAGTTTCAATATTTCATTATTAATTATTTCATCAAGATTTTTAATTGTTTTAATTAATTTACCATGAAACACTTTTAATCTTTCATCAACTTGTTTAGCATCAATAGTTTTACCATTTAGTCCCAAAAAAACCGACAACCTGTTTTTATTTGAAATTGAATGGATATAGCTATCTTTCTTTTCAATTTCATATTTACTGAGTGCTTTCTCATCCTGTCTGGAGTTGAAAATCATTAAAATACTTTTTACTACGTTATCTTTATTTTCCAGAATACTTTTAACATTTATTTGCATTTCATAGTGATCAAATTTAATGTGATTGCCAAACTCAGACCCAATACATGTATTGTCTTTTGGAGCAATTACTTTAAGGTATTTTTTAAGAATTTTTATAATTTCAAATTCTGTATTATTTGATTTTTTTTCTAAATTGTTATCTTCTTCACTCATAATATTACTTTTTATTAATTATATATATTCTATTTCGATTCTGAATTAATGTAAAACATGTCTCTTTGATAATTGCAAATATATTAAAAAAATTTGTCTATTCACTTAAAACCCCATTTTTTTTCTGTCCTGAAAACCTTGTTCATCTCTGCAAAATTGTTCAATTTCTGTTGTTTGTGGAATGTTACCATTCAGTAGTTCATGAATATTGCATTTTTTTGCGATGTTTGCCATCTGTCCACCTGTGAGCGTATATTTCTCACAGATATTACTGATATTGTCAGTTTTTAGAAAAGGGAGTTTATCCTGCATAATTTTAATACGTGTAGGCGGATCAGGAATTTCAAATTTTACTTTATAGAGAAAGCGGCGTTCGAAAGCTTTGTCAAGGTTCTCGGTTAAATTTGTAGTTGCCACCATAATGCCCTCAAAATCTTCCATCTCCTGCAGGATAATGTTTTGCATTGCATTGAGAGTTTGCGAAACCGGTGAATCAACTTTTGTGGTTCGCCTGTTGAAAATCCCATCGGCTTCATTGAAAAGTAATATTGGGCATAGTTTTTTGATTTGCGATAATTTTTTATATTTCTCAAATACATCTTTGATAAGTTTTTCCGACTCACCAAACCACATGCTTTTAGTCTTGCTGATTTCAACAGGAATAATGCAGCGGCCTGTTTTCCGTGCCAGTTGGTAAACACTCTCAGTTTTTCCAGTTCCGGGGCTTCCGTAAAACAATACCGTAAATCCTGCTTTCATTTGTTTTTCCTTCATTCTTTGAGTGATTTCATCAAATTTTACTGTTTCAAAAAGCCCCTCAAGAGTGTTAAGCTGCTTTTTTTCATTAGTATTAAGATACATCTCGACGGTTGAAATTTTTTCAAAATTTACCTCGTTTTTATTTTTATCTGAGTTAATTATAAATTTTTCAGCTTCTTTGCCCAAAAGGAATTGAAGTCCTTTTTCGGTTACATTTAATTCGTTATCGCTTCTGAAAAATCCGGATTTGGTTTCAATCAATCCTCGTTTGATGAGTCGGTTTTGCCCATTCAAAAAACTACGTCTAACTCTAAGTTGAAACGATTTTGTGCTTTCCATAAACTCGGATGCCTCTGAAAGTGAAATATCATCTTCCCCATCCATCAACTTATAAGTAACAAAAATCAATATCATGATTTCATGTTCGGGAATACTTGAGTTAAGAAGTTTTTTAGCAATATTAAGTTCTTGGTTTTCGTGACATAAGTTCATAAAATCCTCTTTCAATATCTCAATACTTCCTGAATCATCCTTTGCAGCCTCCATCATTTCAATTACCCTAATAATAAAGTCATAGCAATCCTTGATCTTTCCCATACTGAAAGATTTTCTGTTTTTTAGCAATCCATCAATAATATTTGAAGGGACATAAAAGGAAATTCTACGTGCTTTGAACATGGTGGTATTATTCTCCTGTCGTAAGAGACGACGTTTTACAAGCCACTCAATATCGTTTTTATAAATAAGCAGACGCATAGCAGGAATATCAAGATGCCTTGCTATTTCATTATAATCGGTTTCACTATTTTCAAGAGTGAGATAAAATATCAAAGCAAAAATAAATGCTTACTCATGTGAACAATCAAGAAATTTTTTTAGTTGGTTGATGTGAGATGATAAGCCCCTCATCTTTGCAAGTGCCATGTGAGAATCTTTAGATTTTTTGGCAATCTTTTCTATATGATCGGTTAAATTCATAGGATTTATTATTTTTGGAATTGCAAAATTAAATCCTGAGTACACCATGTATGTGTGAACTCTAAAAATAATATATAATGCCGAAAAATAAAGATTCATTGACCAGATATATTGTGATCAACCACCTGCTTGCCAAAGGTAAAACCGCAACCAAAAAACAAATGGCCGCTACTTGCAGCGAAAAATTAGATAAAGCCATTAGTTTGCGTACAATTGAAAATGACCTTAAAGCTATGCGTTATGATACAGGGCTTGGCTATTTTGCACCAATACAATATGATCATAATCGTCGTGGATATTATTACAATGAAACGGATTTTTCAATTGACAATCTGCCTCTGGCTGATGAAGATATTCAAAAACTTAGGTTAGCTGCAAGCTTATTGAAACAGTATAAACTGGTTACTTCATTCAACGATTTTAGTGGAACAATCGACAAAGTAGTACGATTGATCAATTACAAAAAACTTCAACCAAAAGGAAAAGCTCTGGATTTTATTGAATTTGAGAAAAATCCAACTACATCAGGGCTGGAATTTATCGACAAATTAATTCCAATTATCCGTGACAAGCAGGTAATTAAAATAAGGCATAAAGCATTTTATCGTGAAGAAATACATGAGTTTACTGTGCATCCATTTTATCTAAAAGAATATAAAGGACGTTGGTATTTGGTGGGATATTGCGAAGAAAGGGATGCAATGCGGACTTTTGGCCTTGAACGAATACTGAAAATTGAAAAAGAACTACTCAAAGAATTTACGTATAAGCATTTTAATCCAGAGATTTATTTCGAAAAGTTTATCGGTATAAATGTACCTGAAAATGAACCGGAAGAAATAATCCTTAGATTTAAAAATAATACTGGAAAATATATCTTTACACAACCTATCCACCACAGTCAGAAGCTGATCAAGGAAGAAGGAGAAACTCATGAATTTAATTATCACCTTGCTATCAACTGGGAATTTATCGGAATTATTCTTAGTTGGAAGGATAATTTAGAAGTTTTGTCACCTGAGGGGTTTAGGAATAGAATAAAAAGGATTCTTGAGAAGAGTATAAAGGCGTATGATTAATAGAAAGGCTTTTGGATTGATTATAAATTCCGATAATTAACGGAATTACTAAAATTATATCAACCCAAACCTGTCTAAATATATGGGAGTAGTTTTAGTTTATCCAGAGTAAAAAACCTTTCTCTGGTGAAAATCTTCTCCCCTTTTTTAAGTTTTTAAGAAAAACATGACGTTTTCATGCAATTTTTTCTGATAGAAATCCACAAAAATCAAGGTATTTTCGTCAAAAAATAGCAAAAAATGAAAAAAAAATAAAATTTTTTAAATTATTTTTGCTACTTATTACTCTCGTTTTCTTAATAATACAATTTTTATAGTATCTTGTTATAAATAATAATCTAAAATAATTAGTACTATGTGTTGCATGGTACTAAAAATGTATTACATTTGTAAAATGAATTTAGAAAAAACAAAAGCACAGATGAGGAAAGGAGTACTCGAGCTTTGTATCCTTTCAATAATATCGGAAAGCGATGTTTATGCTTCTGATATTATCAATAAATTAAAAGAATCGAAATTGATAGTTGTTGAGGGGACATTGTATCCGCTTCTGACAAGGCTAAAAAACGAAGGTTTCCTAAGTTACCGTTGGGAGGAATCGAAATCAGGTCCACCCCGAAAATACTATCAAATTACGGAAATAGGAAAGAAAGTCCTTGAGGAACTAAATATGAACTGGCAGGAACTTGTTGAAGCCGTAAACAATATAATAATTAAAGAAGAATCTGAAGTAGAAACTAATCAATAATAAATAAAATGAAAAAAACATTCACAATCAATGTTAGTGGAATAATTTTTCACATTGACGAAGACGCTTTTGAAAGGTTAAACAATTACATAAACAGCGTTAAGAGCCATTTTTCAAATGTTGAAGGAAAAGAGGAAATAATAAATGATATCGAAAGTAGGATAGCTGAAATTTTGCAGGAAAAATTAACCGATAGCAAACAAGTAATAAATATCGAAGATATCAAAAACGTGGTCTCCGTTATGGGGCAACCATTTGAATTTGATGAAAATGAGGAGCAGGAAAAAAAAGAGGAATCATATTATTATCAGGCTCGTCCGGTAAAACGCCTATACAGAAACACGGAAGATAGTGTGGTTGCCGGGGTTTGTAGTGGAATAGCTGCATATTTTCATGCAGATCCGATTTGGTTTCGAATTGGATTTATTATTGCATTGTTCTCAGGATTCGGGTTTTTTCTTTACCTGATATTGTGGATTGCAATCCCTGAAGCGAGAACAACAGCAGAGCGACTTGAAATGAGAGGGGAAAAAGTAAATATTTCAAATATTGAAAAATCAATTAGTGATGAAGTTGGTAATTTGAAAGAAAAATTAAACGACCTTACAAATCAGGCAAAAACAACATACAAAAAAAAAAGTACGCAATATAAACCGGGCTATGATCACGTATTAATTGCCTTTGGAAATATTTTTAAATATTTCTTTAAAGTAATTATTATTTTTATAGGAATTATCTTATTCTTGGTTGGTATATCATTTTTCATTGCATTTCTTGCTTCTATTTTTGGTTGGGGTGGGTTTGTTATTAACGAACATTCGGATATTTTTATAGGTCAATTCCCAATATTTGCCGACAGGTTTCTCGGTGGTGTTGAAAACATAGGTTTACTAAGAGTTGGACTTTTCTTTTTAATTGGAGTTCCTATAATTATGCTGTTATATAGTGCCGTAAGATTAATTTTTAATATCGACAAGATTAGATATATTGGTTTTACTGCATTTAATATTTGGATAGCAGGATTAATAATTACAGCTTATTTTGCCTTTAGAATTTTGAAAGATTTCAGATATCAGGATTATTCAAAAAAAGAATATGTAATTGAACAACCAAAGTCAGATATTTTATACCTTGATATGGAACAAAACAGAGGATATAATTATTACAATGATAACGAATATGTTGTAATTTGTGATGATGATGTAATTATTACTGAAGATGGAAAATTCTTCCGAGAACCTATGTTAAGATTTGAGGAAAGCAATACAGATCAATATCAAATGATAATTTATTCGTATGCAAGGGGTAAAACACGAAACGCAGCCAAAAAGCTTGCCGCTAAAACAATTTACAATATTAACCAAGAAGATAGCTTGCTAACTTTTGGCTCATATTTTGAATTACCTGACAATGTGAATTGGAGAGATCAATATTTAAAAATTGAATTTTTGATCCCGATCGGGAAGAAAATTCATTTAAGTTATGATATGGATGAGATAATTGATTATCACAGAAATTATTATCCCTACAATTTACCTGGAAAAACTTGGATAATGACAACAAGCGGGCTCAAAAGAGAAGTCGATGAAATTAGTTTAAAAGGGGAAAAGGAATCGGGTCAGGAAGTTAAGATAAAACTTAAGAAGAACCATTTCATTCTCAATATTCTCTCATGTACGTTAATGATGTAAAAACCAATTCTTTCACTATTTATTGAGTGATGTTTTTTTTACCGGATAGAATGTTTGAAGTTTTATCCGGTTTTTCTTTTAAAATAAATAGATATAAAGCACTATATTTCAACGAATCATCATAAATTTCTTTACTTTCGCCGGTTTTGAGATTCGCCTGCATGCTTTGCCTGCTAATACTGAAACTGCTGCTTTGGAACAGTTCTGAACAAAATTTCGATAAAAATATTTACTTCTTTTATTTAAAAAAAAACTAATTTAGCACCCAAAGCATATGTATTGTAGTGAGTATATATAATTTTATAGAGAAGAATAATGAAATATAAAAGAATACTTTTAAAACTTAGCGGTGAAGCTCTTATGGGTTCACAACAATATGGAATTGATCCAAAAAGGCTCTTAGATTACACCAATGAAATAAAAAGCATTCTTGAAAAGAAAGTTCAGGTTGGGATTGTAATTGGCGGAGGAAATATTTATAGAGGCCTGCAAGGAGCCGGCGAAGGTATGGACAGAGTTCAAGGCGATTATATGGGCATGTTGGCAACAACTATAAATAGTTTGGCTTTGCAGGGAGCTCTTGAAAAATCAGGTGTTAAGACTAAAATATTATCAGGACTCCCGATTGAACCGATCGCAGAAGCTATGAGCCACCGTACTGCAAACGATTATCTTGAAGAAGGAAAAGTGCTTATCATAAGCGGAGGTACAGGAAATCCATATTTTACAACAGATAGTGCCTCAGCTTTACGGTCAATTGAAATTCAGGCTGATGTGCTTTTGAAGGGAACCCGTGTTGACGGAGTCTATTCTGCCGATCCTGAAAAATACCCGAACGCAAAAAAATATGACACCATTACTTTTGACGAAGCCTACAATAAAGGTTTGAAAATTATGGATTTGACAGCCTTTACACTTTGCAAAGAAAATAATATGCCCATTTTGGTTTTTGATATGAATATTAAAGGAAACCTGTTAAAAATTATTTCCGGTGAAAAAATCGGGACTATTGTGAAAAACTAATTTGTTTTTAAAATTCTAATATTATATTTGTATCCAAAATATGAAAAAATAACGACGATGACTGAAGATGCCCAATTTTGTTTAGATGAAACCGGTGAAAGCATGCAAAATGCCATTTCACATCTTGAGAGGGAATTCCAGAAAATAAGGACAGGAAAAGCAAGTCCACAAATGTTAGAAGGTGTAATAATTGATTATTACGGCTCAATGACACCAATTGAACAAACTGCTAACATCAACACTCCCGATCCGCGGCAAATAGTTGTTCAGCCATGGGACAAAGGAATACTCCACATTATTGAAAAGGCAATTATTGCAGCCAATCTTGGATTCAATCCTCAAAACGATGGCGATATATTACGCATTAAAGTCCCCATTATTACTGAAGAGCGAAGGATAGAAATGGTGAAAAAAGCAAAAGCCGAAACTGAAAACTCAAAAATCAGCATCAGAAATACACGTCGAGCCGCTAACGATATGGCAAAAGACCTTGAAAAAGATGGAACACCCGAGGACGAGGTGAAAAAACTCATTGAAAAAATTCAAGACCTGACCAACGATTA
>CAZBSL010000071.1:0-1527 GCA_964494265.1 uncultured Bacteroidales bacterium | reverse complement strand
TTTTTAATAGAATTAAAAAGCCAACCAAAAAACTCCAAGCAAAGTAGCTGAACTAATAATAGTTACAATCAATAATATTGTTGATGCAAGTGGAGCATCTCCCCCATAGCGTCTTAGAAAAACAACTCCGAGTACAGCCGACGGCATAGCTGCAAGTATCACTAATACCTCTGTCCATAATTTAGGGAATTGAAATATTGAGACAAATGAATATGCAAGAAAAGGCTTGAATATAAGTTTCAATAAAACTACTACTATTAATGCAATTAAAATGGTTTGGATCTTTTGCAAATCTAGTGGTAACATAATTTTATGGTTCTACTAAAAAATTTATTTATAATGCTACAATGCTTAAATATTTCAGGAAAATCAACTCTTTGGTAATAAATGAACTGAACATTAAAATATTAGATTTATTCACTTTGCTATTATTTTTATTCTCGCATTTTAGCATTTATCTATTTCTCCACTAAATTCGCAGTAATACCTAAAATTACAAGAATTGCTCTTACGAGATTATGAAATATATCCATTCAATTAATTTTTTAGGTTAATTCACTTCTTTTGCTCAAAAATAGAAATATTTTAATAATCGGAATCTAATTGAGCAAATATTTGAAAAAATATTATAGAAATTCAAATATAAGTGAAATATTGGAAAAAAATAAATGTTAGACTTATCATTCCCGTTATTGCTTTATTTCAATTATTTCCTTTCATATTTTTCCCCATTTTCCTTAAACTCTCTTTCATCAATAAAATAATTATTTATATTTGTGGATGAAAACACCGGTAAAAGAAAAAGTCAAGGTTGGTTTAGCCCAAATATCTCCTGTTTGGTTAAACCGTATAGAAACTACGAAAAAAATCATTCGATATATTGAAATGGCAAGCGATAAAGGCTGTTCATTAGTTACTTTTGGAGAAGCGATATTACCGGGCTATCCGTTTTGGATTTCATTAACTGATGGTGCAAAGTTCAATTCTAAAATTCAAAAAGAACTTCATTCGTACTACCTTAGCCAGGCTGTAAAAATTTCAACCGGCGATTTAGATTCAATATGTTCTATATGTAAGAAGAAAAAGATTGCCCTTGTTTTGGGTTGTATTGAACTTGCTGAAGACAGAGGAAATCATAGTGTTTATTGCTCACTCATATATATAAATAATGAAGGTGAAATAAAATCAGTTCATCGAAAACTAGTCCCAACTTATGAAGAAAGGCTTTCATGGTCACCCGGGGATGGACATGGACTACAAGTCCATAAATTAGAATCATTTACTGTTGGGGCTCTAAATTGTTGGGAAAACTGGATGCCTCTAACTCGTACGGCACTTTATGGACTTGGTGAAGACCTTCATGTTGCAATTTGGCCCGGTGGGCTCCATAATACCGAAGATATTACAAGATTTATTGCTAAAGAATCCCGCTCATTTGTGATTTCAGTTTCGGGCTTATTAAACAAAGAAAATATAACAGAAGATATTCCGCATTATAAGCTTATCAGAGAAAATTCAAACGAAATC
>CAZBSL010000070.1:0-12878 GCA_964494265.1 uncultured Bacteroidales bacterium | reverse complement strand
AACAAACTTTGCAGAGTATTATAGATAACTATAAAGGTGAGGATTTGAAAAAAATTGCTCAGGATAAATTGAATTTGATTATTGAATCGGAAGTAATTGAAGAAAATTAATTGAATTTTGAAAAAGACACCAAGTATTCACGGTTTTAGATTTGCTGTAAAAAAATTGAATTGTTAAATTATCAAATTGTTTATATGAAAAAATATATCTTATCAATTTTATTAATTATTATTTTTATTTTCTTCGGATACATCAAACAAGCTAATTCTCAAACCAAGCCGCATTCCGAAGAAATTACGATAATTGCTCCGTATCAACCGAGTATTTCGGATGCTATAAAAATTCATATTAAACCAAAAATTGAAGCTGAGGAACATAAATTGCCAGGCTTAAATTATTTGATAGTTCCGGTTAAACTATTGCCAGATTTCGAGCTAAATCCTATTGAACCAATTGAGATTAGAGAGGAACCGTTTAAAGATTTATTTAAGAATTATGTTAGATTAGGAATTGGAAGCTATGCAACTCCCTATTTCGAGTTTTTTGCAAATAAACTGCAATCGAAAAAAAATTCGTTCGGCATTCATCTGAAACATTTATCCTCGACGGGAAGCATTAAGGATTATGCTTTCCCCGGATATAGTGAAAATGAAATTGATATTTTCGCTAAAAAATTTACCGGAAGCCAGACATTATCAGCAAATGCTTACTACAAACGCAATGTTGCTCATTTTTACGGTTTCAAGCCCGACGATTATCCTGATACTTCTATTTCTAAAAATGAAAATAAACAGGTTTTTTCAACTATTGGTTTTAATGGACGGATTCAAAGCAATAACATTCGGAAGGGAAATCTAAATCATGATCTGGGATTAAAATATTATTATTTCTTCGATGATTTTAAAACTCAGGAACATAATGTGTTTTTTGATGCCAAGTTTGATAAAAATCTTAAGTTATTCGATTTTACCGAAAGCCAGGTTTTAGGTTTTATAACCGAAGTAGATTTTTATAGCAATAACGATCCCCTAAAAATTACAAACAATGCTGTTTTGCGTCTTAAGCCTTTTATCGAAACAAGATTTGAACAATATAATTTTTACGCCGGCATTGATCTTTCACTTATGCTTGATACGGTTACGAAATTCCATTTTTTCCCGGTTTTAAAAGCCGAAGTCAATGTGATTCCTGATGTTCTTTCAGCATATGCCGGTATTAGAGGCAAGTATTATAAAAACAGTTTTAAGTCATTATGCGAAATGAACCCGTTTGTAGTTTCTATTCTTCCGCTGGAATATTCAACTCAAAAAATTGAATTTTATGGAGGAATATCTGCCAGCCCTGCAAATGGCTTTGATTTTAATATTAGTGCAGGGGCTTCAAATAATGATCATTTGCCTTTTTTTGTTGCCGAGAAAAATTTAATTGTTAACAATAAATTTAGCGTTGAATTCGACGATGTGAAAATAGTTTGGTTCAATGCGGAAATTGCTTATCAAAACAATGAAAAATTTAAAATGATTTTAAATGGAAAATATCAGCAATATACAATGGAAAATGAAGCAAAACCATGGTACACTCCTGAGTTTGTTTTTTCATTTGCTTCGAATTATATTTATAAAGAACGATTTATTTTTAAAGGCGAAATATTTGCAAACAGCCAAATGTATGCAAAAGTTTATGAAACAAACTTATTGACAACGAAAAAGATCGACGGATTGCTTGATTTGAATTTGGGATTAGAATACAGACACACTAAAGCATTATCAGGTTTTATTAACTTCAACAATATTGCTAATTCGAAATATAAAAAATGGTATGATTATCCGGTTCAGGGATTTAATGTCTTGATGGGAATAAATTATTCTTTCTGATTTAAGTATGAAATTTTTTGGCTATGAAAATTGAAAGCATTAAAAGTCTTGGTTTGGGATTTCATTAAATAAAAAAAGCAGCCTGTTTCTGACTGCTTTTTTAGCGATTCCGGCAGGATTCGAACCTGCGACCCACAGCTTAGAAGGCTGTTGCTCTATCCAGCTGAGCTACGGAACCGTCAACAAACTATTCAAACCAATTTATCAATTATTATTCACTTTCTTTTAAGCGGCTGCAAAAGTATTAATAATTATTATTTCTTTTGGTTTTTTTAAATATTTTTTTACTACTTATTTAAAGGTTGAGCAAATAAAACAACATCATTTGCCGTAATGACATCATCGCACAAAATCACCAGCCTTTCAACTACGTTTCGCAACTCACGAATATTTCCTGTCCAGCGAATTTTTTCCAATTCTCTTAAAGCTGAATCCTCAATTTCCATTATCGGTTTGCCTTGATTCTCACAAATTTCTGAAAGAAAATGACTAACTAAAAGAGGAATGTCTTTTTTTCTTTCTTCAAGAGGTGGAACATTAATTAAAATTACACTTAAGCGATGATAGAGGTCTTCCCTGAATCTTTCTTTATTTATTTCGTCTTTAATATTTTTATTTGTAGCGGCAATAATTCTTACATCAACAGGAATTTCTTTTTCACCCCCAACCCGCATAATTTTATTTTCCTGCAAAGCCCTCAATACTTTTGCCTGGGCAGAAAGGCTCATGTCGCCAATTTCATCAAGAAAAAGAGTTCCGCCATTAGCCAATTCAAAATCTCCTTTACGTTGTTTTATAGCCGAAGTAAATGAGCCTTTCTCATGTCCGAAAAGCTTGCTTTCAATCAATTCAGAGGGGATTGCCGCACAATTAACTTCAATAAAAGGCAACATCGCTCTATTGCTCTTTTCATGTATCCAACGTGCAACTAATTCTTTACCAGTTCCGTTAGGGCCCGTGATTAAAACTCTTGCGTTTGTTGGAGCAACTCTCTTGATCATTGTTTTAATTCCTGTAATTGCATCTGATTCACCTACCATTTCATAGGTTTTGCTTACTTGCTGTTTTAGCGCTTTAGTTTCTTTTATTAAACTTGTTTTATCAAGTGCATTTCTAATTGTAATCAATAAGCGATTCAAATCGGGGGGTTTCTCAATGTAATCGTAAGCTCCTTTTTTAATGGCACTTACTGCGGTATCAATAGTGCCATGCCCCGAAATCATAATTACAGGAGTATCGCTTATCTTTATAATGTGGTCGAGGGTTTCAATTCCATCCATGCGAGGCATTTTAATATCGCAAAGAATTACATCATATTTTTTTTCATTTACTGATTTCAATCCTTCAATTCCATCAACAGCCTCATCAACAGAGTATTTTTCTGCTTCAAGTATATCTCTAAGAGTGTTTAAAATACTTTTTTCATCATCAATAATTAATATTCTTGCCATTTGATTTTCAATTGATTTTGTTATCAAATAAGTTTCCTTTCGGTATTATGCAAATATAATAAAACAAAATAAGGGCAAAGAGATGAAAGAATATGAATAGAAAAAATAATTTAAATCATATTTTGATAAAGGCGATCTAACAATAACCTGATTTTAATAGCATATTTAGGATCCATAGCCCAATTTCCTGTCAATTCATCAATGGTAGGAGCAATACCTCTTTTAACAAATCTAAATCTTCGATCGACTAAATTATTGTTCAATTTTTCAATACTGGCGTATGCTTTTAAATGCTGAATATGAGCCCTTATACCAAAGCGTTTTGAAGTAAACGTTTCTCCTGTTTCACTTCTGCCTATTGCACCAAGCCCACAAAAGTTATTTTGGCGCATTTGAACTATTCCATCAAATTTCAAGAAACCGGTTTCAAGACACATCTGGCAAAAGGCGATATCGTGATTTATCCCCTCTTTTTTCGCTTCCAGGATATAAAGGTTTACAATACTCTTTACGAATGACAAATTCAGTGAAGAATTATATTTTATTAAAAATCCTATTAAATCATCTGGGCTTGAATTACCGGAATTCATTATTTTAAATGAAGGCTTCAAAATCGTTTTACTAAAATATGAATCCGCAATATTTTTTCTGAATAATTTAGGTGAGTTAAATAAAGCAGGATTTAAAACATATTGTTTCCCGAAACCGCTATCCTTCAGTAAAAAAGAAGGTTGCTTAAAGCTATCCTCCAAATTAATAATATCATTTTCGTTTAAAGAGCCGGATAAGGAAACACTTTCGTTACACAATAACACAATAATTATTACCGAAATTAATTTATTGTATTTGAACATGCAATTGTGCTTCATTAATTTTTTTTGAACAAATATCTCATCAAAAAGGGTTTGATTTCATTAATAAAAAATTATTTATCCACAATGAATTGTTAATATGTCAGTTATCTGTCTCAATACCCATGTATTAATAGAATTATTCATAAAATTTAATTTCGATTTTTATTATTTATCCTTAAACATTTAAGAATATATTTTTAATTTTTAAATAAAATACCCTGATGTTTAAATATTAAGTCATTATTTTTGCACAGAGAACTTATAATTTTTTAAAATACAGAAATGAAACAATTCTTTAAATTTATGTTTGCTTCAATGTTGGGAACCATTCTGACATTTATAATCTTCTTTTTTATAATGCTGGGAATTATTGCATCAATACTTTCATTTTCAAAGGAAGAGATTGTAATGGTTCCTGATAATTGTATCTTACATTTACAATTTGACGAGCCTATTCTTGATCGTTCATCTAAAGACCCAATTAGTTTATATGATTTTTCTTCGATGAGCTTAAAAGAAAAACTTGGTTTGGATGACATTTTAAGAAATATTGAAAAAGCAAAAAACGACCCCAAGATCAGAGGAATTTACCTTGATTTGAGTATTATTCCATCAGGGTTTGCTACAATCGAAGAAATAAGGAATTCTTTAATTGAATTTAAAAAAAGTGGCAAATTCATCATCAGCTATAGTAATTCATACACGCAGGGAACATATTATCTGGCAAGTGTGTCTGATAAAATATTTTTGAATCCCGATGGATTTATATTTTTTAAAGGATTAAATGCTCAAGTTACTTTCTTTAAAGGTGCTCTTGATAAACTTGATATTGAACCTCAGATTATTCGTCAGGGGAAATATAAAAGTGCAATTGAGCCGTTTATAAAAGAAAAACTTAGCGAAGCAAACAAGGAGCAATTGCAAATGCTTGTAAATTCGTTTTGGAATAATATTTTGGAAGCAATTTCTACTACAAGAAATATTCCGATTGATAAATTGAATTTATTAGCTGATAATTTGAGTTTACGATCGGCTGAAGATGCCCTGAAATATAATTTTGTAGATGATTTGTTGTATAAAGACGAATTAATTGATGCAATCCACACACTTTTAAGCATTCCAAATAACAGAAAGATACAAAGCATAAATATTGAGAAATATAATTTTGCTCCAATCGCTACTCCAAAAAAGAAATACTCAAGAAATAAAATAGCCGTAATATACGCTCTGGGTACAATTTTACAAGGAAAAGGTGATGACAAAACAATTGGTTCTGAAAGACTTTCTCAAACAATCCGCGATGCACGTGAAGATAATTCAGTGAAAGCAATTGTTTTGCGAGTAAATTCCCCTGGTGGTGATTTTTTAGCTTCGGAAATAATTTGGAGAGAAGTTAGATTAGCAAGAAATGAAAAACCGCTGATAGTTTCAATGGGTGATGTTGCAGCCTCAGGAGGATATCTCATTTCAAGCCCTGCAACAAAAATATTTGCTGATCCCACAACCTTAACGGGTTCAATAGGTGCTTTTGGAATAATTCCTAATTTCCAGAAGTTTTTAAATAAGCTTGGAATTACATTTGATAATGTTAAAACCAATAAAAATTCTGATTTTTTCAATCTTGTTGAACCCTTGACAGAATTTCAAAAATCACTTCTTGACAGAGAAATTGAACGAATTTATAATCAATTTGTTAAGCAGGTGGCCGACGATAGAAATATGACCATAGAGCAAGTAAACGAAATCGGGCAAGGAAGAATTTGGAGTGGAGTAGATGCGTTAGAAATAGGCTTAATCGATGAATTTGGTGGTTTGGAAAAATCAATTCAAACTGCTGCCGATTTGGCTGAATTGGATAATTACAGAATAATTTCATTACCCAAGCAAAAAGACCCTTTAATTCAATTAATGGAAGATTTAATGGGAAGTAATACCTCAAGTATGATTAAAAGTGAGCTTGGAAGTAATTATAAATATTATGAATACATTAAAACAATGTCGCAAATGAAGGGGGCTCATCTTAGAATGCCTTATGAAATTGAGATTTATTAGTTAAACAATTTCGATAATAAAAAAATTCTAAATATCAACAACAAAAGCACCCAATTCGGGAACCGAATAAAAATTAATCTTGTTTTCGATACATTCTTCTTTCCATTTTCTAATTGAATAAAATGAATTTGATGAATCAAAAATCAATAAATCAAACTCATACAATTTCATCAATTCACTGATTTTTATAAATGGATTTGCTGTGATTACCAAATAATCCATTTTTAGTTTCTTCAAATTTTCAGGTTTGTAAACCGGCCTTTTATCTATTAAGACTATTTTTTTTTCAAAAAACTGAAAATAATTTCCTTTTTCAAAAATCAAATTATCATATATGATATCTTTAGGTAATGGGCCGGTACAATCAATAAAATGGTTCTTAATGTTGTCTATTCCCAAATTAATACGGTTATTTTTAATTCGATATGATAAAGTTCTTTGGTCATTCATCAACATTGAATCGGCAAAGAAATAACTCGTTTTTCCTGATATAAAATCAAACGCAGTTCTTTTATTTACATTATAAACTATGAATTTTTTATTAGAATAATTTTGAGTTCTTTTTAATGAAAATGAAAACATTAAAACAATCAAAACAAATAAGCCAAAATAAAAGTATTTCTTTTTTAACTTCAAAAGAAAAACCGAAAAGCATATTATTAAAGAATAAAACAAAATCACTTCATAAATATTTAGTGAAATATCGGTAAGTTTTGAAAAAGGCATACTGTCAATGAATTGAACAGAGAAATTTAATGCAATAATCAAATAAGTCAATATTTTTGAAATCAAATAAGAAATAAAATGAACAGGTGAAAAAATCAATAATAAAAAACCGGAACTAATGATTAAAAATGAAAGTGGAATGACAATTAAATTAGTGATAATAAAATAATCGGGGAATTGATGAAAATAAAAAATTGCTATTGGGAATGTACCCAATTGAGCTGCTATGGAAACCGTAATTATTGCCCATGTTTTGTCGGCAAGCCAATTATTGAAAACAAACAGCCGATACATGGGAGGTTGTAAAGCAACAATTCCAATCACCGCAGCATATGATAGTTGAAACCCGACTTCAGTTATTATAAACGGATTGATAATCAACAAAACAAATGCAGAAACAGCAAGGCTATTATAAATATCGGAATATCTGTTCATTGCTTTACCAAAAATTACAAAACTAATCATTGTTGCAGCTCTCATAACTGATGGCGATAAGCCGGTAATTAGTGCATAAACCCATAATGATAGGATCAAAATAATAAAATACAAAATCTTTCCAATTTTGTTCTTTCTTAAGAAACCTAATAAAAAAGTTAGAAATAAGCAAACTATACCAACATGCAAGCCCGAAACACATAAAATATGCATTGCTCCCGCTCCTGTAAATTCACTTCTTAATTCAGGGTCTAATTTATCATCGTAACCCAGCAAAATTGCTGATGCTATTGCATATTCATTTCCTTCAATTTTGTTTTTTCTTAAAATGGACAGAAATAAACTTCTAAGTTTGTATGAAAATTTAAATACTGGATTTCCTTGATTCTTTTCGAAGACTTTCCATTTGGTTGCTTTCACAAAACCCTGATAATATATGCCTTTTCTATCTAAATAATTTTTATAATCAAATTCACCGGGGTTTTGTGGAGGCTTGATTTTATTAATATATG
Organism: uncultured Bacteroidales bacterium; assembly: GCA_964494265.1. Classification (GTDB taxonomy): domain Bacteria; phylum Bacteroidota; class Bacteroidia; order Bacteroidales; family JAEINX01; genus JAEINX01. Next base: position 4,974 of record CAZBSL010000070.1, on the reverse strand, counting down.
CTTTTAAAACCAATCTATCGCCATAGGCGATTTTTGAACTCATGCTGTCTTTTTGAAAATAAAATAAACATTTTGCGTTTTTTTGTAAAAACGAAGTATCATCGGAAATACAAAGTATTCTTGCTAAAACTTTATATGAATTTGCTGTTTCCGAAGCCGGTTCAAGGACTTCGCACCTTATAGCTCTCTCACTATTATTGATTGGTAAAATTTTGTTTTCAAAAAATTTCTCTGTGTTTTGAACAGTTAATTCAAAACCAATTATAAAAAATAAAACATTAATTAAAAGTCCATAAATCCATCTGAATTTAAAAGAAATAAATTTTTCTAAGAAAAAAACAGATGAAAAAATAAAAACAAACAAAACAGCAAAAATTATTAAAGAAATATGTATCTCCTTTTCAAAAATAAAAGCAGAAATAATTCCTAAAATAAAAGGAATTAATATCCGAACAAATGGAAACTTTCTCCAATAATTCATGATTTTTTCTATTATTTTTGATTCATAAAAAATCCTGTTTTTAAGTATTAATACCAAAATTTTGATTTTGTTATCAAACGACATATGTATATGTTTTTTAAAATTTGTTTGATCAACAAGTTAGGCGGTGAAAAAATATTTTATTTTAAAAAAAATTACAAAGAGAATTTCCTGAAACAATCAAAAAAACTATCACTTTTAAAGCAATGTTTTATTAATTTTGTAAAAAATATCTGCTTATAATCACACCGAGAAAAAAAATTGTTATGAATACATTTAGTCATACCGATAAAGAAGGAAAAGCAAAAATGGTAGATGTTGGGCATAAAAAATTACAAATTAGAACTGCCGAAGCAATAGGAAAAATTTCGATGAGCGAAAAAACAATTAAGCTTATCGAAGAAAATAATATGAAAAAAGGTGATGTGCTGACAATATCCGAAATAGCGGGAATTCAGGGAGGTAAACGGACTTCTGATTTAATTCCGCTTTGTCATCCTTTACAAATTACGAAAATTGATGTTAAAGCTGAAATTGAAGAAAATTCGATAGTTGTTCGTAGCTTTGCAAAGTGTATTGGACAAACAGGAATAGAAATGGAAGCATTAACTGCTGTAAATATTGCTTTATTAACGGTTTATGACATGTGTAAAGCAGTTGATAAAAATATGCAAATTGAAGAAATTAAACTCATTAGTAAAAAAAAGCAAGACATTGATAAGCCTTTATAATAACATGGAAATATTAGCAAAGAAAGCTATCTATCTCCCACAAATTACGCTGATAAACGTAGAAAAAACATCAGCGAAAATCAGCGAAATCTGCGGGGGAAAAACATATAGAAATGAAAAGAGATAATAAACAAATAGAAATAATTTCTGTAAACATTTCGGAAAAAAAAGGAACAATCAAAAAACCTGTTTGTGAGATTGTTCTGGATGAAAATGGAATAAAAAATGATGCTCATGCAGCACCTTGGCACCGACAAATTAGTTTACTCGGTGTTGAGAGTTTTGAAAAATTCGAAATCGTAGCCGGAAGGAAAGTTAATTACGGCGAATTTGCCGAAAATATTACTACCAAAGGTATTGAACTTTATAAAACCCACCCACTTGATAGATTTACTATTGAAGATATTGAATTGGAAGTAACCCAAATCGGGAAAAAATGTCATGGTGATTCTTGTGCAATTTATCGCGAAGTAGGTAGTTGCGTTATGCCGAAAGAAGGAATTTTTTGCAGAGTAATTAAACCGGGTACAATTAAACCCGAACAGGCAATGACTTATATCCCAAAAGTTTTTAAAGTCCTGATAATTACTCTAAGTGATAGGGCTTTTAAAGGAATTTATCCAGACAAAAGCGGCCCGAAGATCAAAGAATTATCTGAAGATTTTTTTAGGAAAACAGGCCGTCAATTTGAAATCGAAACAACGATTATCCCGGATGATGGTAACAAACTCCGGCAACTTTTATTAAAAGCTAAGCAGAATAAAATTGATTTTATTTTTACGACCGGAGGAACGGGTATTGGCACTCGGGATTTTACACCTGAAATAGTTAGCGGACTTTTGGATAAAGAAATTCCCGGAATTATGGAAAACATCAGAATTAAATTTGGTAGTGAGAAACCAAATGCTTTGTTAAGCCGCGGAGTTGCCGGTGTGATAGATGAATCATTAATTTATACATTACCAGGAAGTGTCAAAGCTGTTAAGGAATATCTTTCTGAAATTTTTAAAACGCTTTTGCATTTGAAATTTATGCTACATAACCTTGATGTTCATTGATTTATTATGATGATAATCTATTAAAAACATAAAAACATGTCAATCACAAGAGAAGAAGCAATAATCTTATTAAATCAATATATCAAAAAGGAGAACATGCTTAATCATTGCCTTGCAAGCGAGGCTGTTATGAAAGCCATTGCAAAAAGACTTGGGAAAAATGAAGAAAAATGGGGCCTTGCCGGACTTTTACATGACCTTGATGTTGAAATTGTGAATGCTGATCCAAAAATTCACGGCCTCGAATCGGCAAAAATCCTTAGTGAAAAAAATGTGGACGAAGATATTATTGATGCAATAAAAATGCATAATAAGGCTGCAACAGGAATCGAAAGACATACTGATTTTCAGCATGCTTTAGCTGCAGGTGAAACAATTACAGGATTAATAGTAGCTACCACGCTGGTCTATCCTGATAAGAAACTAAAAAGTGTTAAACCAAAATCAGTAACCAAAAGAATGAAACAAAAAGCTTTTGCTGCAAAAGTAAGCCGTGAAAATATTTTAGAATGTGAAAAAATAGGTATTCCGCTTAATGAATTTGCCGAACTTTGCGTAAATGCAATGAAAGAAATTAGTGATAATATTGGACTAGGTTAAAATAACATACTTATGAAAATCCCTTCTTTTTTAAAAAATAAATACTTCTATACTATTATAGGTTTCATTGTGTGGATGTTGTTTTTTGATGGCAATAATTTCATTTCACAAATAAAACTTAGTAATCAACTGAAAGAATTAAAACAAGAGGAAAACTACTATAAAAATCAAATCGAAAGTGATAAAGAAATTATTAAAGCACTTTCATCCGATTCATCAGCCCTGGAAAAACTTGCCCGAGAAAAATATCTTATGAAAAAAGACAATGAAGATATTTTTTTACTAATCGAAGATGATGAAAAATAACAATTCTTTAACAATTTATTAACAATTTATTAACAATTCCAATAAAACAACAATCTTACAAGATTTAAAATCAGCTGATGATGGCAAAATTATGAATGGTTTTGTTTGTTGAATACCAGTCAATTAGTCAATTACCTCACTATCATTAAAAATAAGAAACTTTTTTTGTCGTTAAAAGAGCATATTTAACTAGTATATTTTGAATTGTTTTTCTTTTTATATTAGCTTTTTAAAAACCGAATACAAATAAATGAAAAAAAAATTCATTGCTCTTATAATAGTTTTTTTGATTTTTAATAATTATTCGCAATTATTTTGTCAGATCAGGCCAAAAACTACTGCTAAAGAATATATTGAAAAATATAAAAATATAGCAATTAAGGAAATGAAGAAACACAATATTCCTGCAAGCATTACAATTGCACAAGGAATGCTTGAATCTGGTTTGGGCAAAAGTAAACTGGCGACAAAAGCGAATAATCATTTCGGAATAAAATGTCATAAAGATTGGAATGGAAAAACTTTTCGTAAAAATGATGATAAAAGAAGAGAGTGCTTTCGAAAATATAATTCGGTAGAAGAATCTTTTAAAGATCACTCATATTTTTTAAGCCAACGAAGCCGATATAAATTTCTTTTTAGTTATAAAATTTCCGATTATAAATCATGGGCCCGAGGACTAAGAAAAGCCGGATATTCGACCAATCCGCGCTACCCGAAATTATTAATTGCAATCATTGAAGAACATGAGCTTCATAAATTTGATAGCAAAAGACATAAAAACACAAAATCAAAAGATCAAAAGAATAAGTATTTTTCAAGAAGTGATTTTTCAAAAGTAACGAAATTTGAATTTGTTTCGATTAATAGAAATAATAGAAAAATTTATAAAAATAATGGTGTAAAACTTATTATTGCTGAGCATGGCGATTCTTATAAAAAAATTTCAAATGAATTTAATATTTATACTTACCAGATTTTTAAATACAACGACCTGAAAAAAACTAAAAAAATAAATCCGGGTCAAATTATTTATTTACAGTCAAAAAAGAAAAAAAATAAAATTAACTCTCATAAAGTCAAAGCGAATGATACGATGTACACAATTTCACAACTTTATGGGATTAAATTGAAGAAACTATATTCTCATAACAATATTATTTCCGGCACAAAAATAAAAGAGGGACAAGTGTTATTGCTTGATCGTTCAAAATAGAAAAGCATAAAAAAAGCCTGAAATTTTTTCAGGCTTTTTTGTTTTAATTATTTTTTGAATCGTCTTTCTTTTTCTTCTGACTTTTTTTATACTCCCGCCTTTGTTGTTGTAATTGCTTGTCTTTCAAAAGTTGTTCTTCCTCTATTTTCTTTTGTGCGTCTATTTTTTTTCTTTTCAAGTCTTTTTGTTTTTGTTTATTTGCTTTTCTTTCGTTTTTATCAAGAATTTTATTTCCGTCAATTCTTTCTTTTTTGAGTTTTTTGTCTAATTCTCCTTTTATTTGAAGATCGGGAGTAATTAAAACTGATTCCTCTTTATCAAAAATAGCAACATTAAAACCAAGTCTGAAATTTAATTGTCTTGTATCACATGGAGCAAACATACCGATTATATTATCGCTAATAAAATAAGCTTGTATGGGACCCATATTTACAGCCAATCCTAAACCAATATTCGAATAAGTATTATTTATAACTGAATAAGAACCCTTTACATGGATATTCTTAGTCAAACTTCTTGCATAACTTAAGCTGAACGATGGGTCGAAATGACTGCAATAACTTCGTCCGTAAAAAACAAATC
>CAZBSL010000069.1:0-12879 GCA_964494265.1 uncultured Bacteroidales bacterium | reverse complement strand
TGCAAGGAAATGAAAATTTCACGATGCAAGGACAAACAATCGACCCTCAAAGTCCGATTAATTTAGAGATCGGTTTTCAATTTGTTGCATATTTCCCTGAAACAGCCATGGATGCTCTGGAAGCCTTTTCAACAATTTTAACCGACGATCTGGACTATATTAGAAACTCAAACGGAAATATGATTAGAAAAATTGGCCCTAACTGGATCAACGGAATCGGAGATTGCAATCCGGGTGAAGGTTATTTGATAAAAATGAATGGAGAAGGGGTTCTTGTGTATTAAAATAATTAAGGTATTAGTGGTTTTTAGATTAACTGTACTAAAAGGTATATGGGGAATAACGGAAATAGGGGAAGCTATTTCTGAAATCATTATTCCTTAATAGAAATTCGATATTCTATCTTCATGAGGGATGCCGTTCCTCCTACAAAAAGAAATAATGAAAAAATAATATAGAATACTGAACAAGGAATAATGAATTCTGAAAGAATTCCATATTGATTTAATAATAAAAGCAAGGACAAGCTCCAAACAAATATGGTATATCACCATACAAACGCGGTAAACTATTAAACAAATGTGGTAAACAATCATGCAAATGCGGAAAACTGTTAAACAAATCCGGTAAACCATCAAACAAATTAGGTAAGCCATCAAACAAACGTGGTAAACTATTAAACAAATATGGTAAAGCCTTAAACAAATAGACATGGTCAATAATCAAATGTTATAATTAACATTGAAATGCATTATGTTGTTTATCAAATAATGTAACTTTATGGAAAAATTGAACTTTACGGAAAAATTGAACTTTGCTTTCGGCAACAGATGATGGTAATTCTGGATATTCCAATCTTCCGGCCTTGAATTGCTGATCTTTAACATATGCTGTATTAATTTTTGAATGAAAAATAAAAAAAAATACTTCGGTTTTTTTTAAAAATTCATACCTTGCAAAATATTTTAAAAACCTCTAATATTAAGATTATGAAAAAAGTAGTCAAATTTATTTCGTTATTTATATTAATAATTCTTTTTCAAGGACAGGTATTTGCACAAAACGAAATCCCTAATAATGATTTTGAGAATTGGGAATCATTTGGTTCCTATGAAGACCCTGTTGATTGGAATTCACCAAACTCTTTAACATCAGCCTTAGGCGTAATCACAGTTAGCAAGTCAAGCGACAGCTACAGCGGAAGTTATTCAGCCAAACTTGAATCGAAAAATATCATTTTCGTTGGAACTATACCTGGTTTTATTACACTTGGAGAGTTTGAAATCAATTTTACAACTCAGGAATATTCGATTACAGGAGGCGTACCTTTTACAGGAAGGCCCTCGCAGTTTACGGGTAATTTTAAATACTCGCCTAACTCAGGTGATCAGGCGTTGATGGCTTTAGTATTATTAAAACATAACCCGGGAGGAGTTCCGGACACTATTGGGATGGGTGCAAAAATTGTTACTAATTCGGTTTCATCATGGACTGATTTTTCTACAGACATTATGTATTTCTCGAATGAAGAACCTGATACCATGAATATTATGCTTCTGTCATCAGCCCAATTAAGTCCAGTAGAAGGTTCAAAGCTGTTTGTCGATAATCTCGGGCTGGTGTTTGAAGCCAATCCTGAAATTACTTCAGTTGAACCTTCAAGTGGAGAACGGTGCTGCTGTACCGGGATAACAATTACTTGTGAAAATACTAACCTCTTGACGGGCGATACAGAAGTAGTTTTCCAGCATGGAACAAACGAAATGCTTCCCGAGGTAATTAATGTTCTTAATGATAATGAGATTTACCTTGTTTTATTAATTCCTCCTGATGCGGCTTTGGGCTTTTGGGATATCTTGATTTCAAATACCGTTTCCGGAGAAATTCTTGGCGAGAATTTATTTGAAGTAACTCCGGCTACAAGCCAGATTGTATTTTTGCAAGCAGGATTTCAGTTTATTTCATCAAACCTGATACCCTTTAACCCTGATATGTTGGAAGTATTAAGTGCAATTTTAACCGATAATCTTGATTTTGTTAGAAATTCAAATGGATCGATGATAAGAAAGATCGGGCCAAACTGGGTTAATAATATTGGAAATTGGGAGGTTGAAGAAGGTTATTTATTCAAAATGTTTAATGATGATTCATTTTTTATTCAAGGAATGCCAATTGACCCGCAAACTCCTATTAATCTTGAAACAGGCTTCCAGTTTATAAGTTATTTTCCTGCTGAAGCCTTGGATGCTTTACTGGCTTTTGAAAGTATTTTAAATGAGAATCTTGAATTCATAAGAAATTCGCAAGGACAAACTCTAAGAAAAATCGGGCCTAACTGGGTTAACGGCCTCGGAGATGCAATCCCCGGCGAAGGATACCTTGTGAAGATGACCGGTGAGGGTACTTTGATTTATCCTTAGGTGAATGAATGAAATATTGATTAAAGGCATTTGGTTCTTAAATATTTTCGCGTTTTTTGGGACTCAACCGAGCCTCAAATTCTAAAATGTTAGCAAGCGGTATTATTTGAAATATATCTTTCTTAAAATGTTCTTTGTCATTTGCCCAACTTCACTTAAAACTCTTGCATCATATTTTGATGAATTAATTCTGTTGTAAAAAACAATCTCTTCCATTTCCGTATCTATTATTAGCAACCTTAAGTCTGATTGTGATTTACTTGGATTGTTAGGTGTTATTACAATAGTACTTGCCAGCATTGCACTATTAAGTTTGAAATGTGGTGGAAAATCAGGATTGAATTGTCCAAAATAAACCAACAATAAAGCATATTTGCTTTTGAATTCTAAACCACTTTGTTCGATAAATATCTGTCTTGACGATATTTTATTTAGTGATTTTGAAGAGTTCTCCAGTCGCTCAAATAAATCAGAAAAGATATTAATGTCAATTGACGGTAAAAGAATTTTTTCAATGGTATATTTTTTAGATAATAAATTAAAAGTAACGCTTTCAAGCAATTCTTGGTTATCTCTTATAAGGTTTGAATCAGTATATTCAGTCCTATTGTTTTTAGCAACTATATTCACCACCGGTTTAAAAATTGCCAATGTGTCAATTCCCTTTTTCTCTTTTCTAAAGTCAGCAGAATATTTTGTAGGAACACAGCTTAACATAAAGAACATTGAAATTCCAAATAAATATATCCTAAAATGTGTTTTCATGTCTTTTCCAAATTTTGATTAAGTCAATTTTCTCAACTCAAATTCAACGACTTACTAAATCTGATACTCTCCGGTTTGATGTCAAATTTAGTAATTTTTTTTAAACTTCGGGAAACTAATTATATTTTTCTTTTTTGGTCTAAGAATAAAAAAAGCTCTATGTGATTTATAAGGGGTAAACATGAAAATATTAATTAATTTTGAAGAATGAATAGTAAAGAATTATTTTCATTTGCAATAGGATTAAATAAACCTTGGATAATACGTGAGATAGAACTTAGAAAAACTGAAGAATCAGTTCATGGGGAGTAAACATATATATTGATTTTTAAAGAGGCAGTTTATCTGTAAAAAATTTGATGCATAAAGTATGAAAAAAATACAATCAGAATCTTATGATATTTATTTGGGAGAGCGGAAGTTTTCGCAAATAGAAAATTTTCTGCAAAATAAAGTTTATCAATCAAGTAAAAAAATAATAATTATTGATGAAAACACAAGGCATTTTTGTCTTCCCGAACTATTGAAAAATGTTAAAACTCTTCAGACAGCTAATATAATTGAAACTAAAAGTGGTGAAAAACATAAAACCATAGAGGACTGTAAAGTTATTTGGGAGAAATTAATTGAATTAAAAACTGATCGTAATTCTATTGTAATCAATCTTGGGGGCGGAATGCTTTCTGATATTGGTGGATTTGTTTCTTCAACTTTTAAACGCAGCATAACCTATATTAACATTCCAACTACCTTACTTGCAATGGTCGATGCTTCAATTGGTGGAAAAACAGGCGTTAATTTCGGGGAATTGAAAAATCAAATTGGGGTATTCTCAGAGCCGAAGGCAGTTTTTATAATTTCTGAATTTTTAAAAAGCCTTCCTAAAAATCAAATACTTTCAGCTTATGCTGAAATCATCAAACATGCCCTTATTGCTGATGAAAAATATTGGGAAACAATTAAAAATACCGAGATTCTTTCTAATCCAAATTATCTGAATCTAATTATTCCATCCATTAATATTAAAAATGAAATTGTCAGACTTGATCCTTATGAAAAAAATGAGAGAAAAAAACTCAATTTCGGCCATACTTTCGGGCATGCTTTCGAGGCGTTTTCTCATAAACAAGGCAAAGCATTACTTCATGGCGAAGCAATTGCTATGGGAATGATTTGCGAGGCATTTATTTCATATAAAATTTCCGGGCTCGGTCAAGCTCAGTTTCAAGAAATTATTTCCCATATTTTGAAATATTTTAAACTTTTTGCTATCAAAAAACAAGATTTTATCACATTGATTGAAATAATGTCGCATGACAAAAAAAATTCCTGTGAGGAAATAAATTTTACTTTAATAAATTCTATCGGACAATCAGAAATAAATAGAACTTGCAAAAAAGAAATAATTATTGAGGCATTTGATTTTTATTCTCAATTGCTGATTGAAAATTAATTTAATTCAACAAAATAATGAAAACAATAAGTGTTGGCAAAAACCAGAAACCGATAAAAGAAAGTATTTCTATTCCTTCTTCAAAAAGCATCAGCAATCGTTTGTTAATTATTAAAGAATTAACTGATAAGGATTTTAACATCTTAAATATCTCGAAATCGGATGATACTAAGCTTTTAAATGAATTATTATTAAAAATAAAAGAAACCTCAAACTCAGGGAAAAAAAGCAACGCAATTGAATTAGAAACAAAAAACGCAGGAACAGCAATGAGGTTCTTGACTTCATTTTTATCAATTCAGCCCGGAAGTTGGGTGCTAACAGGAAATGAAAGGATGAAATCACGTCCAATCGGGGTGCTTGTTGAAGCTCTTCGATCAATCGGTTCTGAAATTTCTTATCTTGAAAACACAGGTTTCCCTCCCCTGCTTATAGAAGGAAAAAAACTTCAGGGAGGTGTTATTGAGATTAATGCCGAACTCAGCAGCCAATTCATAAGTTCATTATTATTAATCGCTCCAAAATTAAAAAACGGTTTAATTATTAAAATAAATGGGGAAATCAGCTCGGCTCCATATATTGATATGACCTTGAAAATTTTGGAAAGTTTTGGAATAAATATTTCACGTCTTGAAAACAAAATTAAGATTGGAAATCAAAGTTTTTTGCCACAAAATTATGAAGTTGAAGCTGATTGGAGTGCCGCATCTTATTGGTACGAAATTGTAAGCTTATCAGATAATGCAGAAGTTTTCCTGAACGGTTTGAAAAAAAACAGCATTCAGGGTGATTCGCGTCTTACTGAAATATATAGATACCTGGGTGTTGATACGAATTATTTTGATAAAGGTATTTTGTTGAAAAAGAGAAATAAATTTTTTAAGAAAATAAAGATTGACTTTCAGGATATTCCCGACCTTGCTCCTGCCGTTATCGTTAGTTGCGCCGGGCTTGGAATTAAAGGGAAATTCACAGGGCTGAGAAATCTGAAAATAAAAGAATCGGACAGAATTTTTGCAATAAAAACAGAGTTAAAAAAAATCGGATTTCAATTAAATGAAACAATCAAAAATCATGAATGGGTTTTAAAACCGGATTCAGGTAAAAAAAATATTATAAATAAGCAATTGAATGATATTGTTTTTGAAACTTATGACGATCATCGAATAGCAATGGCTTTTGCTCCACTTTCCATTCTATATAATTCTGTAACAATTAGTAATCCGGATGTTGTCGAGAAATCTTATCCTGATTTTTGGAATCATCTTAAAAAAGCGGGATTTATTATCAAATGAAGATTTTAAACAAAGTTCATAAAATTTTATACAAAAAAAACTTATTTTTGCTCCAATTTAATTCAAAACAGACCGATGATAGTTGATGCGTTTATTCCGTGCTTTATTGACCAGATATATCCCGAAACAGCTTTTAATATGATTAAAATTCTCGAAAAGCTCAATGTTTCTGTTCATTATAACACCGAACAGACCTGTTGCGGCCAAATGGCTTTCAATAGTGGTTTTTGGGAAGAAGCTAAAGAAATTGGAGAAAAATTCATTAAAGATTTCCCAAATGCCAGGCCGATTGTAGCACCCTCAGCTTCTTGTGTCGGGATGGTCAGAAATCATTATCCGAAACTTTTTCATAATACGGCATTGCATAACGAATCAAATCAATTAATAAAATACATATATGAATTTACTGACTTTCTGGTTAATGTATTAAAGGTTGAAGATATTGGGGCAAGTTTTAACGCAGTCGTCACTTATCATGATTCCTGTGCGGCATTACGAGAATATGGCATTAAAGAAGAACCGAGGAAATTATTGCGGAATGTCAAAGGACTTGAGCTAATTGAAATGAAAGACACAGATGAATGTTGCGGATTCGGTGGGACATTTTCAGTTAAACATGAAGCAATTTCTACCGCTATGGCTCAGCAAAAAGTTGAGAATGCTCTTGAAACCGGTGCCGAATACATAGTTTCAACCGATTCTTCATGCCTGATGCATCAATATGGATATATTAAAAAACACAAACTTCCTATAAAAGTCATTCACATTGTTGATGTTCTCGCTTCAGGATGGTAAAACTTTAACTTTTTAGATTGAGCACTTTATATCTTTGGTGATAAACAAAAAATTAAATATTATTGATATCCGGCAAAACAATCACTAATCAAAAATAAATCTTTGAAATTTTTATGCCAAAGCTGAAAATTGAAAATATAGAACTTTATTATCAGATTGAAGGAAAAGGAAACCCCTTGCTTTTGATAGCCGGCCTGGGGAGCGACTCACAAAGTTGGGTATCAATTATGCCTGAACTTTCTAAACACTTTACAGTTATTACTCCCGATAATAGAGGCGTTGGAAGAACAAAATATTACAACAACGAAATTAGTATTCAGCAAATCGCCGACGATTGCATTGCACTTCTAAAGCATTTAGGATTTAATTCAGTCAATTTGTTGGGGCATTCAATGGGAGGTTTTGTTGCTCAGGATATTGCAATTCGTTATCCCGAATTCGTATCCAATTTGATTTTGGCAAGCACATCAAGTGTTAATTCCAAACGAAATAATGCTTTATTTAATGATTGGGTATCTTTTTTAGAATCGGGGATGGATTTTAAAATTTGGTTTAGAAATGTGTTTTATTGGTTATTTACAAAAGGCCTATTTGAAAATGTAAATTTATTAAACGAAGCAATTAGTTATGCAGTTGAATATCCATACCCTCAAAATAAAAATGATTTTAAAAATCAGGTAGATGCTATTTCTCAATTCAATTATAAAAAAAGAATTTCGGAAATAGAAGCAAAAACAATAATAATCAATGGAAAAGAAGATATTTTGTTTTCACCTGATGAGAGTAAAAAAAATTTAACACCAATCAAAAATGTTAACTTTTCTATCATTGAAAATGCAGCACACTCAATTTTTATTGAAAACCCTAAAGCATTTATTAATTGCGTTTTGAACTTTCTTTTAAAACCTTAATTGTTGTAATACAAAATAATATTATTGAAAAGAATGAAACAATATTTCTCTCAAATTGCTTCTGAAATTGGAATTACTGTAAAACAAGTTCAAAATACCATAGCATTATTCGAAGAAGGAGCAACTATTCCTTTTATTTCCCGCTATCGTAAAGAAAGAACCGATAGTCTCGACGAAGTCCAAATCACAAAAATCAGAGACAGAATTGCTCAATTACAAGATTTGGAAAAACGTCGCAAAAGTATATTGGAATCAATAAAAGAACAGGATAAACTAACCGTAGAACTCGAAAAACTAATCTTTGAAGCACTAACACTTTCCGAACTTGAAGACATTTATCTTCCATACAAACCAAAAAGAAAAACCCGTGCAATTATTGCAAAATCAAAAGGACTTGAGCCACTTGCAAAAATAATTATGTCACAAAAGCATTTTGATATCGAGGGAAAAGCATTTGAATTCATTGATAAAGAAAAAGAAATACACTCAATTGAAGAAGCAATTGCCGGAGCAAGTGATATTATTGCCGAATGGATAAACGAAAACAAATCGGTAAGAGCCCGCATTCGAAGATTTTTTGAACGAGATGCCTTGATTTTTTCAAAAATTATTAAAGGAAAAGATGAAGAGGGAATAAAATATAAAACCTATTTCGATTGGGAAGAAGCATTGATGCGTTCACCTTCGCACCGAATTTTAGCAATGTTCAGAGGTGAAAATGAAGGCTTTTTGAAGATTAAAATCAGAATTACTGAAGAACAAGCACTTGAAAGCATTGAACGAATTTATATTAAATCGAATAATCAATGTGCCGAAATAATTGTGAAAGCAATTAAAGATTCGTACAAAAGACTAATTTTCCCTTCATTAGAAACTGAAATCAGGGCAAAAGTTAAAGAAAAAGCCGATCAGGTAGCCATTAAAGTCTTTGCCGAAAACTTAAGGCAACTTCTGCTCGACTCTCCCCTGGGAGGAAAAAATATTCTTGCAATTGATCCCGGATTCCGAAGCGGTTGCAAAATTGTTTGTTTAGATAAACAAGGCAAACTTCTTCACAATGAAAACATTTATCCTCATCCACCTCAACGTGAAGTAAAACAGGCAATGCACAAAATTCTTAGCCTCGTTAATGCTTATAAAATTGAAGCCATCGCCATAGGAAATGGAACAGCAGGCCGCGAAACCGAAAATCTTATAAAGAGAATTAAATTTGAAAAAAAATTAATTGCCGTAATGGTAAACGAAAATGGAGCAAGCATTTACTCGGCTTCATCGGTAGGCCGTGAAGAATTTCCCGAATATGATGTTACCGTAAGAGGTGCTGTTTCTATCGGCCGCCGATTGATGGATCCTCTTGCCGAACTTGTAAAAATTGAACCAAAATCAATTGGCGTGGGCCAATATCAACATGATGTAAATCAAACTGCTCTCCAGCAAAGCCTCGAAGATGTTGTTATAAGTTGTGTTAACTCGGTTGGTGTTAACGTTAATTCTGCAAGCAAACAACTACTGACTTATGTTTCAGGTTTAGGGCCTGTTATGGCCAAAAATATTATCAATTACCGAAACGAAAACGGAGCTTTCAAATCAAGAGAGGAACTTAAAAATATTCCTCGCTTTGGAAACAAAGCTTTTGAGCTTGCAGCAGGTTTCTTACGTATTCCAAATTCTGAAAACCCTCTTGATAATAGTGCAGTGCATCCTGAATCGTATTCGGTTGTTGAAAAAATGGCTATTAAATCAGGATCTTCCGTAAAAAATTTGTGTGAAAATTCGGAATTGAGAAATAAGATAAATCTTACTGATTTTGTAACCGATAAAACAGGTCTTCCTACCTTAAAAGATATTCTTGAAGAAGTTGCAAAACCGGGTCGTGATCCCAGAAAAAAATTCGCTTTTTTCGAATTTACTGAAGGCATAAATCAAATAAAAGATTTAAAGGTAGGAATGATACTTCCGGGAATTGTAACTAATATCACAGCTTTTGGGGCATTTGTCGATATTGGAGTTCATCAGGACGGTTTAGTTCATATTAGTTGCCTTGCCGACGAATTCATTAGCGACCCGAATGATATCGTAAAAATCAATCAAAAAGTTGATGTGAAAGTTCTTGAAGTGGATATCGAACGAAAACGAATTCAGTTGTCAATGAAAGAATGCGTAAATGATTAAATGCTAAAATGATTAAATTCTCATTCTATCATTCTATCATTTTATCATTTTATCATTATTTTCAATCTCCAGAAAAATTATCTTGATAAAATAAAATTTAAGTAAAATAATTTCGTTTGAAAATCATAATTTTATTACGCATGCGAATTTTTATCCTTCTCCTATTATTAATTATTATTACTACAGGCCAAAGTTATTCACAAAGAATTAAAGGAGCTGTAATTGCAGGTTTTAATGCCACACAAGTGGATGGTGATGAGGTTATCGGTTATAACAAATTGGGCTTAAATGTTGGCGCAGCAGCCATAATCCCTTTTAAAAAGAAATGGTCTGTCAGCATTGAAAACATTTTTTCACAAAAAGGTGCTCACCGTGGCGAAATTTATATTGACTCATTAAGTGGTTCATATACATTAAGATTAAATTATGTTGAAGTTCCTGTTTTAGTTCACTATACTGATAAAGAAATTATTACGGTCGGAACAGGTTTTTCATGGGGACGTTTGGTGGGAGCAAAAGAATGGGAGCATGGACAACGAACAAATACCTCAGTCAAAAACGGGCCTTACGATAAAAACGAGTTTTCATGGCTGGCCGATTTACGATTTCGAATTTGGAAAAGATTGAAATTTAATTTAAGATTTTCTTATTCCCTTGCAAAAGTTCGTACAAGGAAATACGACAACGGTATCTCAAAATGGGAAAGAAAACAATATAATAATGTTCTTTCATTTAGATTGCTATACATTTTCAATGAGCAACTTTCTGAAAAAGTTTCAAGCCGGAAATAAATGAATAAATCAGCTGATTATTATATTGAAAAATTAAATTTACAAAAACACCCAGAAGGCGGATATTTTAAAGAAATCTACCGCTCCGATGAAATAATTAGTTCAAATGCCCTTCCAACATATTTTGATGGGGATCGCAACATATCTACTTCAATTTATTTTCTTTTGAAAAGTGATAATTTCTCCTCTTTTCACAGAATAAAATCAGATGAGATCTGGCATTTCTATCAAGGCAGCCCACTAACAATTTTTTTAATTTTAAATGGAGAAATAAAAAAACTTCTTCTCGGAAATAACTTTGAAAACGGAGAAAGTTTTCAGCAAATCGTTCCCAAAAATTCATGGTTTGCGGCAAGTGTTAATAATCCAAATTCGTTTTCATTAATCGGTTGCACCGTAGCACCCGGATTTGATTTTAATGACTTCGAATTGGCAACAAGAAAAGAACTATTTGTGTCTTACCCCTCCCTTCACGAAAAAATTAATCAATTCACAAGAAGCTGAAAATCTTTGTTTTCTAATTATTTTTATGCTGAATAGAAAAATAAACCTAATAATTTAAACACTAAAGTTTATAAAAACAGAAAAAAAATATCTTTTTTTATAAAAAATATTATATTTGCAGTTGTTTATGAATATATCTTATTATATAGATAATTGAATAATTAAAATTAATATTGTTAAACATTTAAAAACTAACACTTATGAGAAATTTATTTATGCTTATTTTAACTGTTTTGTTGGGAATTGGTCTCCACGCCCAACAAGTTCAGCGCGACATGGTCGTGGTTGAAGGTGGAACAGGTTTTTGGTGAGGCTATTGTCCGGGTGCTGCATTAGGAGTAGTAGATCTCGTACAATATGGCCATAATGTTGCCGTTATTGAAAATCACAATGGCGATTCATTAGCAAACATTTATTCAAATTCAAGGAATAGTTATTATGGAATTACAGGCTATCCAACAGTAAAATTTGATGGTGTTCAAACTGTTGTCGGAGGAGGTTCGACAAGTATGTATAGTTCATACGTACCAAAGGTTAATCTTAGGAATGGTGTCATGTCTGACTTTACAATTGATGTTGATTTTGAAAGTGCTGACGGTGATTTTACAACTACAATTGTTGTTGACAATGTAGGAGGAAACACAGCTTCAAATCTTGTTCTTCAAGTAGTGATTACTGAATCTGAACTACCCATTGTTTGGGGTTTAACTCAGGTGCAAGATTTTGTAAATCGCTTAATGGTACCAAATCAAAACGGTACACCTCTTGACTTTTCGAGCAGTTCTTCTCAAACTGTTGTTCTTGACTTCTCAACAGCATCATGGTGGGCAATAGAGCATTGCGAAATAGTCGCTTTTGTTCAGAATAATTCAACAAAAGAAATATTACAAGGAACAAAAAAATCAATGGCAACACCTTTATTTGATCTTGATGTTGCAATTTTAGATATATTAAACCTTCCTGAAATTGGAAGCTGCCTCGGAGAAATAACCCCTGGCGTAGAATTTAAAAATTACGGAGCAGAAATTTTAACAAGCCTGAATGTCAATTACTGCGTTAATGAAGGAGATGTAGTTACAGTTCCTTGGACAGGCAGCCTTGAATTTCTTGAATCAATATCAGTACAGGAACTTCTCCCCATAGGTTTCCCTCTTGAAGATTTAAATATAGTTGAAATGACTTTATCGGATCCTAACGGTGGAATTGACGAAAATCCGGGAAACAACACTTTAACCCGTGAAATCACTACTGCACCTCATACAGGAACAACTGTTCAGGTAATTTTGAAGACAGATAATTATCCGGAACAAATTTCCTACGAATTCCGTAATTCGGCAGGTGATGTTTTATACACAGAAGGCCCGTTTACTCAAGCAAATCATTTATATAATTTGTATTTTGATTTTCAATATACCGATTGTTATGAATTTGAAATTTTTGACACAGGTGGAAATGGAATTACAGGCAACGGCTTCTTTACATTGCGTTCAAACAATGTAACTTTCTACTCAGGTGGAGATTTTGAGTATTCTCAAATTATTGAATTTATTGTTGATGGTGAAAATCCAGGCCAAACAATTACTCTTGAGCCCGGTTTCCAATTCAAATCTACTTATATTGACCCGACTGATCCCGATATACTTACTATTTGTGCTGATGTTTTAGAAAGCATTGATTATGTAAGAAATAGTGATGGTTCAATGTTAAGAAAAATTGGCCCTAACTGGGTTAATAATATTGGCGATTGGATTACTACGGAAGGATATTTATTTA
>CAZBSL010000068.1:10726-12887 GCA_964494265.1 uncultured Bacteroidales bacterium | reverse complement strand
TTACTAAAGACAATTACCTCTATCAAAGGTTGCATGACTAAGATTGTCAATTAATTTCAATTATTGCTTACCGGATTATTGCCCAGTTTTTGCATTTTTTTTAATAAATTACAGTAGTATTATATTGAATTTTTTACAGCATTTTTCTCCACATCTTTGAACACCCGCATAAGGTTTCCGCCCCAAATCATTTCAATCTCTTTTTTTGTATATCCGCGATTAACTAATTCGAGGGTAATGTTTCCCATTTCACTTACATCATAGCAACCTTCTACTCCGCCTCCTCCATCGAAATCAGTACCAATACCCACATGCTCAATTCCTGCAATTTCAACAATATGGTCGATATGGTCAACTACGCGTGCAACATCTGTCAGCTTTCGAGGGTATTTATCATTGATGGCATACCAATCTTTTCGGGCATTTTTCATTTCCTCATCACTCAAATCAACAAAACCTCTGTACTTTTTTCTAACGGCTTCCTGAGCAGCATCACGATCGGGATTTGGTTCGGGCTTTTCAACATATTCGCTCAAAATACACATTTGAATTACTCCTCCGTTTTCGGCAAGTTCTTTCAGCATTTTGTCATCCAAATTTCTCGGGTTATCACAAATTGCTCTTGCACATGAATGAGAAGCAATGATCGGAGACCTGCTAATCTGAATTACATCATAAAAAGCCTCATCCGAAATATGTGAAACATCTATCATCATTCCCAAGTCATTCATTTTCCCAACCACTTTCTCACCGAATTTACTTAGACCATGATGTTCGCATGTATCGGTTGAAGAATCGCAAATATCATTATTTTTTGTATGACAAAGAGTTATATACCTTGCCCCCAAATTATGATACTCTTCAATTAATGACAAATCATTTCCTATAGGATATCCATTTTCAATCCCAATAAAAATAGCTCGTTTTCCTTCTTTTTCAATTCTAAAAGCATCATCGGGAGTTAGGGCAATTGCAGCCATTTCAGGATTATCTTGTACCGATTTATGAATTGCCTCAAATATTTTTAATGCTTTATCCTTCGCTCGTTTATTTCCTTCATCTGTTCTTTCGCCCTGCCCGATAAAAACAGCAAAGAATATTCCGTCAAGATTTCCCTCTTTCATACGTGGAAAATCTACTTTACTTCTTGTCTCATCAGGATCGTTTCGCTTTGAAATATCAAAACCGGTTCTTATTAGACGCATGGGCGTATCAGTATGCGAATCAATAGTTAGAACTTGTTTATGTATCCTGTTTGCTTTTTTAATCAGTTTTTTCTCTTCTTTGGTTTGTGCAAAACCTGAAACAATAATTAACACCATCAGGCAAGATAAAACCATATTATTTTTTGTCATATTTTTTCTTTTTTCAAAATTATGATTGAAATTTCGGGCAATATACCAATTCTTCCAGGATAACCTATGGTTCCAATTCCGGGATTTACATATAAATATTGATTTGAATTATTTGAGTGTAAGCCTGTCCAATGTTTATACAATTTTTCAGCCGGGCTCCACAATATTCCTGCAAAATCAATTCCAAACTGAAAACCGTGAGTGTGTCCCGAAAAAGTTATATCAATATCCTGATAATTTTGACTGATTATTAAATCCCAATGACTGGGATCATGTGATAAAAGTAATTTTGTCGGAATAGTTTCAACTCCTTTTAAAGCCTTATCAATGTTTCCATATTTCGGAAATCGTGCATGAGCACCCCAATTTTCAACTCCTATTATCGCAATTTTTTCATTATTAATATTTAAAACGTAATTTGAGTTTATTAGCAACTTCCAATTAATATCCTTATAAAATTGAAATAATTGGTTCATGTTTTCTTCTTTTGCCTCCTGTGAATTCCAATGCGAATAATTTCCGTAATCGTGATTACCTAATACCGTAAACACACCATATTTCGATTTTACATCTCTTAAAATATTTTCAAATCTAAATGCTTCATCTGATGTAAAATTCACTAAATCACCTGTAAAAAAAACAAGGTCAGCTTGCTGTTGGTTAATTATTTCAACAGCTTCTCGAAGGGGTTTTTTGTTTGCCCAACTTCCAAGATGGAGATCGGAAATTTGAACAATTTTCAAATTATTAAATTCAAGCGGAAGGTCTTTTAGATAAATTTTTTCTGTTTTTATTTTAAAATCATA
>CAZBSL010000068.1:9200-10626 GCA_964494265.1 uncultured Bacteroidales bacterium | reverse complement strand
ACGGAAAACAAATTTGAAATTATATTTTTTATTGAAAACCATAAATAAATATCAAGAATAAGAATCACAACAAAAATGGGATACCTGCCTGCATTTTTTGGATAAACGAAAGATGTGATAAAATATCCACCGATTATTATTGCGATTGATATGAAAATCAATATTAATATGTTATTTTTCGATTTCACCTAATATGTTTATTTATAAAATTTATCCTCTTGCCAATTGGAAGGATTACTGATAATATATTTTTTAATACGATTAAATTCCACATTATTTCGAATTATGTGATCATAATAATTAAGCTGCCACAATTTGTTTTTTCGATTAAATTTTGTGATTGCAAATTGAAATGTGGAACCATTTGTTTGCATATGCAAATCAATCAAATTATTAATTTTGGTTGTAACCGCCGATTTAAATCCGGCAATGAACGATGAAATTGATTTTGGTTTTCGTTGTGGTTTTTGCGGGGATGGGTTTTGGTTTTCTGGTTGGTTTTCTGGTTGAGACGCACGGCCGTGCGTCTCTACGAGCGAACCGTCGTGCGAACCATCATTTGAATCAATTACCGCATCCACAATTGGTTTTTTTAAAATCACAATACCATGCAAATGATTTGGCATAATTACAAATACATCTAATTCAATTTCATCACGAATTGTTGGTGAAATTTCCCATTCATTGTGTGCAATTTCACCAAATTCATTTAAATTCATTTTTTTATTTTCAATATGGCCAAAAATGCAATTTCGGCCATTTACACAAATTGTAATAAAATATGCACCATTTCCGGAATAATCCCAATACGGCATTCGCTTTGACTGTATTCGATATTTATTTCGGAATTTTCCCATCCTTATCTTTTCATCCTTGGCTATTTTTAATATAATTAACCAAGCCTTTAGCTTCAAAAATATTCATTAATTTTGAAGGTAATGGAGCAAATTTAAATTCCTTATCATTTATATAAACAATCCCTTTTTCGAAATCAATAATAACTTTATCACCTTGTTTATAGCTATCAACAACTTCTGGTAACAAAATAATAGGCAAACCCTGATTAACCGACGAACGATAAAATATTCGATTAACTGACTTACAAATAACCGCTTTAACACCGGCAAAAGATAAACCTACTGCAGGATGCTCTCGTGAACTACCGCATCCGAAATTTGCTCCGGCAATAATAATATCGTCTTCCTTTACTTTTTCCGAAAAACTATCGTCGAAGCCTTTAAATAAATGAGGCATTATTTTTTCAGGCTCTGAGCTCATCACGCTGTAAGTAAGGTTTCCAGCAAACATTTGATCAGTATTCAAATTATCAACATCAGCATAATTCCAAATTCCTTTTTCGTAGCGATTTTCGTTTTCATTAACTTCAACGGTTTTACTTTGCTCTTTTGAAAATGGGAATTTATCG